>JAUWNO010000553.1 GCA_030612605.1 Armatimonadota bacterium | reverse complement strand
GTTCTGGATTTGTTCGCATTCAGAGTACAATAAATTATTGAAGAAATTAAGAAACGCCTAACACTCGCTTCACCTGACAGAAACGCAGTGGGGTTCTGAATTTTTTAGTTTAGTTGGCATTCAAAAGTCAGTATGGTAATTTATAGTTTACCCCATTAAATAAAATCTCTAATTTTCCCGAAGGGATTTAACAGGGTGAATCTGCATTTACGTTTCAGGCAAGTGAATTCAACCGTTATATGTGTCAGAGGAGACCAATGGAAATCCTTTATAAAAAACGAGTTATCAGGTGTCTGTTGGGAGAGAATTTCAGAATTGATTGAAGCTGTGGGATGGCCACAAAGACCTCATGAAGATTTAAAACAAGCGTTCGAGAAAAGCACCTTTATCCGCATTGCATATGATCGTACTCATCGTTCCCAAAGCCCTCTTTGGGAACGCACTTTTCATAGAAATCCCTGTTATCGTGTTCCCAGTCAGGTTTACCCCGTGGAATTCAGCTTGCTGAATATTTCACTGGGTGGATTGGGAACAATTTATCAACAATAAGTAGTTCACTCAAATAACCGTATCTGCAGATCATCTTTCTCTTTTTTCTTCTTATATTCGCTTTTTGAGAATTCTATCAATTCCTTCTCGATTCTATTTAGAAACGGGCTTCTTACCTGTTTATATTCTTTTCCCATAATAAATCTCTTTTTTGCGTGAGTAAGATAAAGATATTTTTTTGCTCTGGTCATCCCAACATAAAGCAACCGTCTTTCCTCTTCGATGCTGGTTTTTTGAGATGCAAAAAGAGAATATGGAAGTAATCCGTCCTCACACCCGACGATAAAAACACATTGAAATTCTAATCCTTTAGCAGCGTGAAGTGTCATTAATACCACTTTTTCAAGTTCAGGTTGGAAGGTGTCGATTTCAGTTCCGAGAGATATATTTTTCAGAAACTCGTTGATATTGCATCCGTAATTTTCAGAGAAAGCGAGCAATTCCTTAATTTCTTCTTTTTTTTATAATGTGTTTTACATAAAGATTTATGTATTTTACACTCTATATCTGTCAAGTTTTTCAATATTTTTCTACTACTTCCATTAATTTAAAGAACTTGGCTTGTTTCAATGGATTTCAAAAGTTCTTAAGATTCCCACCTTCGTGGGAATGACAATTAGGTGATCCTGGGAATGAAAGTTCCAATGACCAGATAGAAGAAAGTCAGAATGAGGATTACTAAACCCTTTGTGTTTCCCTTACAAAAGGGAAATAAATGGAATTAGATATTTTTCTTTGTGTTCTTCGTGGCTAAAATATTATATCGATGGAACATCAGTAAGATATTCGATTTTTTCTGCAGCTCCTTTATGTTTCGGATTAAGTTTCAAAACTTTTTTAAATATCTGAATTGCTTTATAAATCTCGTGTTTTTGCAGATAAGACAATACCAGGTGGTAATGAGCAGAAGCATGCTCAGGATGGATTTTAATTAAATTTGAAAAACCTGTAATTGCTTTATCATAATCACCAGTGGATTTATAAGCAATAGCTCTGTGGTAATTTACGATAAAAGGTTCGGGAGTTTTTTCCAACAGTTTTGAATATGCTTCAATGCTTTTATCTTCTCTGCCAAG
>JAUWNO010000591.1 GCA_030612605.1 Armatimonadota bacterium | reverse complement strand
ATTTCCGCAAAAAAACTTCCCTGGGCAAAATTGGGAAATTCGTCAGAATTGATTATTGGAGAGTGGGCGATTGCAGTTGGTAATCCGTATGGCTTTCTTATCAAGGATAGTAAACCAAGTGTTTCTGTGGGAGTGATTTCTGCTGTGAATCGGGATTTTGCTGAAAACAGAGACAAAAAAATCTACAGAAGAATGATTCAGACTGATGCTGCCATTAACCCGGGGAACAGTGGCGGTCCTCTGGTAAATATTTATGGTGAAGTAATTGGAATTAATACTTTTATATTTTCCGAATCCGGTGGAAATATTGGAATCGGTTTTTCGATTCCTATAAACAGGGTTAAGAAAAGTGCTGAAGAATTGATAAAATATGGTAAGATCAGGAAAATCTGGCTGGATTTTGAAGTTCAGGAACTCAATCCAATGTTAGCTTCATATCTGAACCTGAAAGACCAAGATGGAATTCTGGTTACCAAGGTTGATGCAAAAAGCCCGGTTGGGAAAGCAGGTTTGAAAAAAGGTGACATCATCAAAAGAATAAATAATAATATCATTTCTAACTTTGAGGATGCTCAATTAGCAGTGAGTGATATTGGCGTTGGAGAAAAAATAAAATTTCATATTTTGCGAGATAACAATGAGCGTGTTATCGAAGTTGAGGCAGTTGAACATAAATAATTTGGGGATTGAATTGGTTGAATTGGTTGAATTGGTTGAATCGGGAAAAGACCTTGCGAATGGTTTCTCACAGAGAGATTCTTCCATATTAACCTTCGCAATGGTTGGAAATATAATTTAGTGATTTGGTGATTTGACTTTCCGAAGCTTCCCACAAAGGAATACTTACTTTTAAGATTCGGAAAGTTTTAGCTCATTCGTAACCTTCCGAATCTCAGATATGAGAAAAATAGGAAGAAAGCTTCGGAAGGTCAAAAAAAAAATAGGAGATTTTGATGAAAAAATTTATTATTATAGCAGTAATTATTGTAGTAATTGTAGCAGTAATATTTGTTGTAGGTTCAAAGAAAGGGAAATCCGGTAAAAAATCTAAAGAAGAAGTTAAATCGTATGTTGTTGAAAAGGGTGAAATCACTATAAAACTGGAAGAAACCGGAGAAATCCAACCTATTAAAGAAATTGAAATCAAATCAAAAATAAGTGGTAATATCACCAAATTCTTCGTTGAAGAAGGAGATTTTGTTCAGATGGGTGATGTTATAGCAGAGATCGAACCGGATTATAATCAGGCACAGGAAATCTCCAGAGTAAATAGCAATCTCAAACTTGCAGAAATCAGGCTGAATAATTCTAAAAAAGATGTTGAAGATAAAACAGCACTTTTCCTTGAAAATTATATTTCTCAGAATGAACTGCGAAAATATGAGGATAACCTGGAAGAAGCACAAATAGCTTATGATGCAGCTTTGCAGCAATATGAATTGATAAAGGAAATTGAAACAGAAGAAAACGTTTCGAAAATCATCTCAACCGCTTCCGGTACAATTATCCAAAAA
>JAUWNO010000375.1 GCA_030612605.1 Armatimonadota bacterium | reverse complement strand
ACATTTTTTGAAATAGACATATTATTATCATTCAGGATAACAATTATGTTTTTTTGAAGATGCCCCGCATGGTTCATTGCTTCAAAGGACATTCCGCCTGTAAGAGCTCCATCTCCTATTATTGCAACGGTTCTACCTTTTTTATGTTTCAAATCTTTAGCTGTGGTAATGCCCAAAGCAGCAGAAATTGAAGTGCTGCTGTGACCCACACCAAAAGCATCGTATTTGCTCTCAAAAATATTATTGAAGCCGCTTATTCCATTCAATTGACGAAGTGTGTCGAAACGGTCATTTCGCTCGGTTAAAATTTTATATGCGTATGATTGATGACCAACATCCCAGACAATACGGTCATAAATCGGATTGAATATTTTGAGGATGGCAATCGCCAGATCAGTGGCACCCAAGCTTGGAGCAATATGTCCGCCATTTTTTGCAGTTACTTCGATAATTCTTTTTCTAACGTCTTTTGCCAGCTTTTTAAGTTCTGGCAAAGTCAACTTCTTCACGTCTTTAGGAGTTTTTATTTTCTCTAACATTTATTTACCTTTTTAATTCATCGATCCGATAACATGTTTTTGTTATGAAAAAATTAGTCAAATTAAATCACAAAATTTGTTTATCGATCCACGTTAGAACATTCTCTATTCCAGTTTTTTTCAAAGAAGAAAAAGGCTGAATACTTTCGAATGGAACGTCAAATTCTGTTCTCAATTTGTTTATCGCAGGATTTATTTTTGATTTTGTGATTTTGTCCGATTTTGTGGCAACAATGCAAAATGGAAGGTTTCTGGATTTAAGCATTTCGATTATGATCAAATCTTTTAAATCAGCTTTATGACGGATATCCTTCAGAACGATTACACCTTTTAAATTCAACCTTTGCTCAAAATAATTTTGAATCATTTTTTTCCATAAATTCCGTTCTGTTTTGCTGACTTTTGCATAACCGTACCCGGGTAAATCTACAAAATTAACAAACCCGGATTTCTCAGCAATCTTGAACCTGATCTCAAAGAAATTGATCAAACGGGTTTTACCTGGGGTGGAACTTGTTTTGGCAATTGCTTTCCTATTCAGGATTGTATTTATTAACGAAGATTTGCCCACATTAGATTTACCTGCAAAAGCTATATCAAAATATGCTGAAGCTGGATAATCACATGGATTAACCGCGCTTTTAATAAACTTGGATTCAACTATTCTTATCATTTTTCCTTTTTGCCACTGACTTTCACAGACTCCTCTCGTTCCAACGCTCCCGCGTTGGAATGTATATCACAGACGCTCTGCGCCCGAACCAAGAAACGTAGGAACGTGGGAACAAGTTGTGAAACTTTTGGAATACTCAATTTTTTTTCTACCTCCTCTAACTCCCCCTATTTAGGGGAGAAACTATCTCCTTTTGCCGCAGGCAGTTCCCTTCCCCTTCGATAGGGGGAAGGGTTAGGGTTGGGGGTTGGGGGTCGTGGATAATTAAGAAAAATCATTTATATACACCCTGCTCCGCGTCCGATTCAGGAAACCCAGGAGCGTAGAAACGAGTTTATAGAAATCATTCAAAATATATTAACGAAGATTTATCTGATTCCCAGATTTCAACTTCCACTAATCTGCAGTCTTTGATATTGATTTTTTTACCCATTTCCTTATAGATATACTTTGCAATATTTTCCGAGGTCGGATTGATATTTTTAAAGACTTCCAAATCATTTAAAAGCTGATGATCCAATTTATCTGTTATTTCATTTAAATATTTTTTAACTATTCCAAAATCTATGGTTAAGCCGATTTCATCAAGCTTTTGGCAATTAATTGCTACCCTAACTTTCCAATTATGTCCATGGAGATTTTTGCAGGGACCATCATATCCTACAAGTTTGTGTGCAGCTGAGAAATCGGAAGTTACGTTTAATTTGTACATTTAATCCTCCCTTCTAATAACTGATTTTATATATCAAAAAATTTTTTGCAACTTCAATTTGTAAAGAACTTTAATAATTGACAAAAAACCGGTTATTCTGAATTTTCCTCAACAAAATTAATATTGATTTTTTTGAAACAAAAGGAAGATATATGAAATGCAAAGGTAAAATAAAAGAAAAAAATCGGTTTGGCAAAGTGATTAAACGAACCTGTGGAGAGAAACTTTCCGAACATGCAATTTTCTGTCATGTTTGCGGTGCACCCACGAATGCGCTTTCCGCACCACTTTCATCAAAAGCAAATTGGAAAGAAACCTGGATAGAGTTTAAAGACAGGAAATCGAAGTTTTATCCTTTTGCAATTTTCATCATCTTAACCGCTTTTTTACTGAATGGATTATCAGTTTATTTTGGCAGTGGAAATTTCTTTGATAATAATTACCTTTTCATAAATTTGTTTTTGCTGGTAACTGTTCCGCTGGTATTAATTCCTCTTTCCTTTAAAAAAGAAAGCTATTCAAATTATTTTACCATAAAATTGTATTTCGCGAATTTCAAACACTATCCCAAATTTTTTCTTTTTACTCTGATAAACATTCTGTATTTTTTTCTGTTGAAGATTATTTGTACCGGTTATCTTTTGAATATTGCCATTGATCCTGTTTTACATATCGTGAGATTGGTAATGGTTTTGTATTGGATTGCCATCGTTATTCCCGCTCCTGTTTTGATGATCCGCAAATCCATGAATCCGATAAAGGCAATTATTGTGAGTTATAAAGCTGGAAAAGAAACCCGTTGGCAGCAGTTTTTTCTGGCTATCAGAATTGTTTTAGTTAATATTTTAGGAGCAGCTATTG
>JAUWNO010000196.1 GCA_030612605.1 Armatimonadota bacterium | reverse complement strand
AGAAATTGATGCAGCGAATATGGATGTTGTTGTTTTGGAGAAAGAGCCGAAAATCGCAATTTACACTCCACCCAATAAACAGCCGTGGGATGATGCTGTGACTCTGGCTTTAACTTATGCAGAAATTGATTATGAGACTGTTTGGGACGAGGAGGTTTTAGCCGGTTTACTCGATGAGTATGATTGGCTGCATTTGCATCATGAGGATTTTACAGGTCAGTATGGAAAGTTTTATGCCAGTTTCAGAAACACTGCTTGGTACCAGGAAGATGTGCGTAATAATGAGGAACTTGCTGCCAAATTTGGCTTCAATAAAGTATGGGAACTGAAACATGCAGTTGCAGAAAAGATTCGCGAATACGTTAAGAATGGTGGATTTTTATTTGCTATGTGTGCTGCCACAGATACTTATGATATTGCTCTTGCAGCAGGAAGTATCGATATTTGCGATGCTGTTTTTGATGGTGATGGCTTCGACCCGGAATCTGAAAGCAAATTAAATTTTTCTCGTACTTTTGCCTTTGAAAATTTCACACTTGTTTTTAATCCATACCAATATGAATTCTCCAGTATTGATGCCAGCGATTATGCTCAAATTCGTGGAGCAGAAGCTGATTATTTTCAGTTGTTCGATTTTTCTGCAAAATACGATCCGGTTCCCACCATGCTCACTCAATGTCATACAAGTGTTATCAATGGTTTTCTGGGTCAGACGACTTCGTTTCACAAAGAATTTGTTAAGAAAAGTGTGATTATTCTGGGAGAATCTCCCCAAGTGGAAGAAGTGAAATATTTACACGGAAATTTCGGGAAAGGTACTTTTACTTTTTATGGAGGACATGACCCGGAAGATTATCAACATCGTATCGGTGATCCGGAAACTGTGTTAGACCTTCATAAACAGTCACCCGGTTATCGTTTGATTTTAAATAATATTTTATTTCCAGCAGCAGAAAAGAAGAAATTGAAAACATAGACCTTAAGAACGGTTGGCAATATATATAATATTTTTAGACTTCTCTATTCTTTTCTAGTAATAATGTATTATTATTTTGTTAAAGATAAACGGATTTTGTCAGTTTTTATTTTTGGTTGTTTACAAAATTGAGTCTGAAATCAAATATATTAATTATTCAGCATCTTCTGGTATCTCAATATTAGTTTCGCCTTTTTTAATCTTTGTTCCATGAATAAACGTCCCTACAAGTGCTGTTAATGTGCCAATACCAAAAATAGAACCAATAATCGGATGATTATTAGATATTAAAACATATGTCAATAAAGTAAACATTATACAAATTATAAATGCCGAGATTATTCCTAACCAAGAATTTCTGCTTTCTGTTTTTTGTTCATTTCTTTTTAAATCAATTATTTCTTTACCTTGATCCAATTCTCGATGTTGGACAGCTTGTCTATGATTTGATGCATTTTCAGCCATAGTCATTATTCTGTTAGGAAATGATTTATCGATTTTATGATATTCTTTCATCAAATCTGGAGAAGGTATAGGTCCAGAAAAACTGTAAATCTCTTGAATCTCAATTAGTTTTTTTTCAAAAACGTCTTGAACAACTTGTTCTACAACTTGTTCTACAGCCTGCTTAACTATCGGTTCTGGATTTTTTGTAACATGCTCTGGTGTTGATTTTTTATCTAATTTTTTCTTCGACATAGTTTATTTTTTTCCATTTTCTGATTTGAGGATAAATTACCACCTTCTAGTATAGAAAAAGTTTCTTTTAAAGAATCACCAACTGAATTCCAAGATTCTGATATATCGATAAGAGTTTCTTTTCTTATATTATTGGAAAGTCGGATATAATTTAATCTTAGACCTCGATTTTCATCAATAGTATAATTATTCAATCGAGAATATTTTTGTTTTGAGTGATTTTGTCTTATTTTTTTTGATGATAGAAATACACTACTAACCAAATACTTAATCTTTATTGGTTTATTTAGTTCAACATGAAAAATTATTTTATTTTCATCACTTTTATTAATATTTAAATGAATAGACTTTGAATTTATTGCGTTTGTAATATCAAACACTTTTTCTACTCCAAACCAAAAAGATTGATTTAATAATTTTGGATTTGTTTTCATACAATACCTTTCATATTTTACTTTATGATTAATTCAAATTATAATCTTTTTTTCTAATTCGCGACACATTACAAAAAAAACTTCGCAATATGGACTGTCAATTTATTTTATTTTTTTCATCTTTTTTACTCTAAAGTTTAGTTTAGATGCTTTTAGGGAGGGTGTTAATATCCGTTATTTTTTAGTTTATGATAAAACGAGAAAGGAATAGATTTATTTCAAAACACGAAGATCTACATGAACATTCATGATTGGTAAAATACCGGAAATATATGCTTCATAATTATTCAATCCAACTATCCCGGATAACAACTTTGAAATTTTTCCAATAAGATCTTGATTAAAATATGCATCTACTTTTTCAATCTTAAAAGGGAAATCCCTTTCAAGATGTGTGTATGAACCGTATTTCTTTCCCAAAGCAGATGTGGGATCGTAATGAAATAGGGCGTGCATGCCTAATCCATGATGATGGGTAATATCATTATGAAAATTGGGACTACTGTAATGCGGATATTGAATTTCCACATAAGCATCCGGTAAACTTACCCTATGAACTTCACTCAATAACCATTCAATATTATCAACGTGTTCTATAAAATCAACCAAATATATTTCATCAAAATAATTGTCTTCGAAAGGCAATTTTCTCCGAAATCTTACTTCATGAACCACATCTGGATTAACATTTCTATCCTGATCTAATCCGATAGCTCCCGCACGCTTATTCTTGCCACAACCTAAATCTAATGTTCTCATTTCTTTCTTGGATGAATTTGTAGTTTATGACCTATCTTTTTATTCATTTTTGCGAAAATTATTTTTTGATATTCATTTGCATTATCTCAATTGATTCTTCTCAATTCCGTGTCATTCCAAATTATTTCACAATAACTTCCTGCAGAAAAACATTCTGCATAAAGAACAAGGCAATATAGGCAAAAATAGCAGAAGCGATCGGAGTTGCGATCCATCCTAAACTAATCTTACCGAGAATTCTGAAATTTACATTTCTTCCACCTTTTGCCAGACTAATTCCAATCACAGCACCCACCACAGCTTGAGAGCTGGAAATAGGAACCAGAGGAAAAGATGGTAATCCGTTTGAGATCAGTAAATCCTTCAAACCCTGAGAAGCAAAAAGAAAAAGCACGAGAGAACTGGAAAAAACCGCAACTAATGCAGAGATTGGTGAAAGCTTGAAAATGCTTCTTCCTACAGTCATCATTACCTTTTTCGAATAAGTGAAAACTCCCACTGCAATGGCAATACTACCCAGAAGAAAGAGCTGCTGGATGGGAGACATTTGGAAAACGCTGCCAATACTAACATTCTTGAAAGGAGATGAATTAATGAATACTCCCATCACATTTGCAATGTTATTTGCACCCAGACTATAAGCTCCGAAAGCACCGACAACAATCAGAGCTTTCCGCGTTAATGAATCTAAAACTATCAGGTGAATTTTACTATTTTCAAGAATTTTTCTGATGAGATGAAAAAAGATAAATGCAAATAAAGCGGATAGGATTGGTGAGAAGACCCAGGTTCCTACGATTTTTGTGATTGAGTTTAGATTTGTGGGAACATTTGCAAAGAAGTTCCAGCCGATTATTGCTCCTACAATTGCCTGAGATGTTGATACCGGAAGTCCGGCTTTGGTCATCCACAAAACCGTGAAAGCAGCAGCCAGAGCCACAATAAAAGCTCCGGCAAGGCTATCAATCATTCCCAATTCTTTTAATGTGTGAGATGGACCAGCTCCGCTAATCACGGCACCTAAAATAATGAAGATACTGCAAATGATTGCTGCTGTTCGAAACTTGATCATTTTGGTGCCAACAGCAGTTCCGAAAATATTAGCTGCATCGTTTGCACCCAGAGACCAGCCCAAAAGTAATCCGCTGGATAAAAAGAAAAGAAGTTGTATCATTTATTCGTTCCTATCCAAAGAATTAGATTCTTCTTTTGATGGCATACACTGCAATTCGTTCGGCAACAGATTCAGCGACATCAGAAAGCAAAGCAAATTTTCCTGCAAAATATCTTAGATGAACTTTCTTGCTGAATACTTTGATATCTTCGCATTTGAAGATTTTTCTTTTAAGAACTTCTTCTAATTTATCAGCTTCATGTTCATAAAAATGAATTTTATTAACATAATTATTCACGAGTTTGATTTCTGTGAAAAATGCACGCGCACATTTTGCAAGTTCTTCCACAGCTTTGTAAGAAAGTTCAGCGAGATCTGCGAAATCTTCATTTAAAAATTCAAGTATTTCAGGAGTTTCTATTGATAGATCTTCCAATATTTTTTCCGCAACATCAATAACATCATCGAGTGTTTCCAAAAGACCCAGAACATCTCCACGCGATTCCGGTATCAACATAAAAGTGTAGAGTTTATATTTGATATCTCTTCTAACTACATCAGCTTGAGATTCCAATTCGGATAATTCCCGATAAAACTCTTCAAATCTTTCCGGTTTTTTTTTCAGATAAGCTTTCACACCTTCCCAGAAAATTAAACCTGCTTTTTCAACTCGGTCTACAAAACTATCTATCGATGATTGAAGTTCTTTACTTCTTCCAGTAAAAATTCCATCCAAGATTCACCTCCTAAACACTCATTATCTTTTCTTATGAAAAGAACACCTTTTTGTAAAAAGATATGATTTTTTAAGTCAAGTAAATTATTTAATTATAATAATAAAAGGTTAAATTTTGGTAAAAAAATAAATCTTTACAAACAGGGTTTGGTTTTCTTTTTGGCACTCGAAATTGTTTTGGGGAGAAGAGATGGAAAAAACAGAAGATATTCAGGAAAAGCAATTAGAGACATCTGAGGATAAAGAAGAAATTCAGGTTGAAACAAACGAAGTTGAAGCACAACCGGTTTCGGAAATAGATTCGGATTTTGATAAATTGTTAGAAGAATCT
>JAUWNO010000024.1 GCA_030612605.1 Armatimonadota bacterium | reverse complement strand
ACCTTAGATCTTTTAGAAAAGCACAAGATCAGTTTGTTTGGAGCGATAACTTCCAAACCAAAAACTGAAGCTGCAAAAGAGCTCGATCCGAAGCTTGAAGGAAAAGGTTATGTTTATTATAGTCCTATAGTGGGATTGCGTCAGCATTTTACTTTGGATATTTGTCAGCGTCCTTGTATTTCTTTCAAAGGAAATCCACTCAACTTTATCCGAAAAGGTCCGAATGATACTATCGAAGAACCGGAAGTTAACGTTGTTGTTTTCCGTCAAAACACTGAAGGTTTGTATGGTGGTGTGGAATGGACAGATCCACCGGAACAGGTTTATGATGCTTTGATGACACATCCAAAATTTGCTAAGAATTTCGGCTGGAGTCCCAAAGAAGAAGTAGCTATTTCTACCAGAATTTTCACTAAAAAGTTTTCCGAAAGAATTTGCCGTTCTGCTTTTGAATATGCCAAAAAATTTGGTTATGAAAGAGTTACTCTTTGCGAAAAGCCAAATGTGATCCGTGAAACCAGCGGCATGATGCTGGCTATCTGTCGTGAAATGGAAAAAGAATATGAAGACATCTGGTTCAATTACACAAACATCGATGCTCAAATGATGTGGCTGACCAAAGATCCTGAAAAATACGGAATCATTATTGCCGGTAATATGTTTGGTGATATTGTTTCTGATGGATTTGCCGGACTTATCGGTGGATTGGGATTTGCCTGTAGTGCTAATATCGGAGAAGAAGTAGCTATATTTGAACCTACTCACGGTTCTGCTCCCAAATATGAGAATCTTGATCCTTCAATCGTTAATCCTATCGCAATGATAATGAGTGCCTGTATGATGCTCGATCATATTGGTGAAGTTGAAAAAGCTGCCCGTATCCGCAAAGCAATCGCCAAAGTTGTGGAAGAAGGCAAAGTTCGCGCTTATGACATGCAGAAAATGCGTGGCTGCCAGGAAGTACTGGAAAATGGTGCTGCTTCTACATCTGAAATGACAGACGCAATTATTGCAGCGTTATAAAAAATATATTATGTCTTTCTGACGTTTTTTGCACGTTGTTCTATGAAAGAATCTGGAATAATAGATGTGTAAACTCCCCTTTGTAAGGGGAGACACAGAGGGGTTTGGTAAGATCAATGATAAATTATATTTCAAGGAAAACCCCCTTTAATTCCCCCTTTCCAAGGGGGACGCGACAATAAATTTTTCATGATGATAATTTAATTTTAGGAGAAAAAAATGAATACTTTGGAACTCTGGCCTGAAATTGCCTGGATCAAAAATGATGAATTAAGAGAGAAAGTTTCCAAAACCTGGGAAGCTGCTCTTCAGAGAAGCGTTCTCACGGCAACCGATCTACAGAACATTCCTTTTACATTGTTGTGCGGACCCGATCTGAAAGTTACTTTCATGGATCACAAACGCAGTGTGGTTCATATTGCCAAAGCTGCAGGTGAAAAATGTAATGAATTTTATCATGGAGAACTTCCAGTAAATATGGATGTTTTGATAGCAGGAGCGATATTGGCAGATGTTGGTAAATTATTAGAATATGTTCTAGATGAAAATGGTAGAGCAGTTCAAGGAACTTATGGGAAATATCTTCGTCATCCTTTCAGCGGTGTATCTTTGGCAGAAGAATTTGGTTGTCCGGCAGAAGTTTGTCATATCATTGCAACACATGCCGGTGAAGGGAATATGGTGAAAAGAACAACTGAAGCATATCTTGTTCACCATGCAGATTTTATGACTTTTCTGCCGTTCAAAGAAAGATTGAAAGTATAAAACTTCGCGAAAATCCCCTCTTGAGAGGGGTACGGCTTTAGCCGTGGGGTGTGTTGCCTTAGCGAAGTTTAATGTATTGTCTTTCTGACGTTTCTTGCTCGTTGTTCTTAGGAAGAATCTCGACTTTTCACGAGAAGTAAAGCTGTGAGATTATTCACGAGATCCTTCGAAAGTAAAGCTACAAGATTCCTCAGGATGACAGGAATAATAAGGAGAAAATAATGGGCTTAACTATGATTGAAAAGATCCTGGCAAACCACTCTACTAAAGATGTTGTTGTGCCAGGTGAGATCATCGATATTGGAATCGATGTACGTGCCGCCAGAGATTTTGGCGGACCAAATGTAGTAAAGAATCTGATAAATAACGGACTGGAAGTTGATGATATCAGTAAAACTTTCTTCACTTTTGACTGCTATCCGACAACTTCTGATCCAAAATATGCAACGAGTCAGCAATTTTGCCGAATGTATGCACGCGAAAAAGGAATAAAAGTTTATGATGTGAATTCTGGTATTGGAACGCATCTTGTGATAGATAAAGGACTGGCAACTCCGGGTTGCACTTTTATCTCAACGGATTCTCACGCTAATATTCTGGGTTCGATTGGTGCTTTTGGACAGGGAATGGGAGATCAGGATATTGCTGCTGCCTGGGCAAGCGGAAAAAGCTGGTTCAAAGTTCCCAAATCTATTAAACTTACTTTAAATGGTAAACGTCCCCAAAATATTTATGCCAAAGATATTGTACTGAATCTTCTAAATAAATATGGAGCTAATACACTTTTAGGTTATGCGGTAGAATTGTATGGTGAAGAGGTCGAGAAACTGAGTTTGGATGAAAGGATCACGATCTCGTCGATGGCAACAGAGATGGGAGCAATAATTGTGCTGATTACTCCTTCGGATGCAGTGATGGAATACTGCGAAACCCGTTCAGGTAGAAAGTTAACCAAAGTTGAAGCTGATAAAGATGCTGTTTACGATCAGGAACTGGAACTGGATATTTCCAAATTTATCCCGATGGTTTCCCGCCCGGGTCACCCTGATGATTCTGTAAGTATTGACGAAGTCTTCCAAACAAAAATAGATTCCGGTTTTATTGGAAGTTGTACAAATGGAAGAATCGAGGATATGAGGGAAGTTGCAAAAATTCTGAAAGGAAGAAAAACAGCTCCTGGAGTAATTTTGAAAATAGTTCCTTCTACCGATGATGTTTGGAATCAATGCCTGGAAGAAGGAATAATCGACATCTTTAAAAGTGCTGGTGCTTTAATCGGAAATGCTGGTTGCGCAGGTTGTGCCGCAGGACAGATCGGACAAAATGGACCCGGAGAAGTAACCATAAGCACCGGAAACAGAAACTTTGCAGGCAAGCAGGGAAAGGGAGAAGTTTATCTTGGTTCTCCAGCAGAAGTAGCAGCATCAACAATTGCAGGTTATATTACAACTCCCGATAGAATTCCAGAAAAGCCGGCAGAATTTAAGGCTACAGGAAAAATTAAAAAAGTAGAAGTTTCCAAAAAAGATAAATCAGTTTCCCAGAAACCTGCTGTAATCGAAGGAAAGGTTTGGTTGATCGATAAAGATGATATTGATACCGATATGATCTTCCACAATCGTTATCTCACAATTACTGACATCGACGAGATGGGACAATACACGTTTGATAACCTGGAAGGCTGGAAAGATTTTGCCACAAAAGCAGAATCAGGCGATATAATAATTACAGGAAAAAACTTTGGTGCAGGAAGTTCACGTCAGCAGGCTGTAGATTGTTTCAAATCACTTGGTGTTCAGATAATTATAGCTGAATCCTTCGGTGCAATTTACGAACGAAATGCTATCAATGCAGCTTTTCCAATTTTAACTTACACAAATATCGATGAACTTGGACTCAAACAAAGAGATAAAGTAAGAATCGACATTGAAAATGGAATTATTGAAAACCTGAAAAATGGCAAGAAAGTTGAAATCAGTAAATTCTTTGATGTTCAGATGGAAATTTATAAACGAGATGGGCTACTTAGGGTAATTACGAATTAGGAGTTAGGAATTGCAAAAGGAATGAATATCCAATAATCAACAAAGTACTTTCAATGATGAGTTAAAAAATAAAAAGATTAGGAGTAAGTATGAAAAAGATGTTTAAGTTGTTGTTTCTATTAATCTTACTTGTTTTATTGGTTAATTGTGAAGAAAACCCAACGGAAAATGATGAAAATGTAGTTTGCGTAGATTACGACGGCAACATTTATGAAACAGTACAAATAGGCAACCAAATATGTATAACCACTAACTTAAAAGTAACGCATTACAACGATGGTAGCGAGATACCAAACTTAACCAGTGATGATAATTGGGTAAATGATTACGATGGTGCATATTGTGTTTATGACAATAATGAAAGTAATGCAGACACTTATGGTTATCTTTATAACTGGTATGCAGTGAATACAAGTATGCTTGCACCAGAAGGTTGGCATGTACCGACCGATGCGGAGTGGATGGAACTTGAGATGGCACTTGGTATGAGCGAGAGCGAAGCGAACAGTATAGGTTTGCGAGGAACTAACCAAGGTAGTCAACTTGCGGGAAATGCAGACTTATGGATATATGGGGATTTTGCAAACGACCCTGAATTTGGTACAAGCGGCTTTAGTGCTCTTCCGGGTGGGTACCGCAACAGCGGCAGTGGTTATTACGGCCGTATAAGCAATGGTGGATACTTTTGGTCTTCTACCGAGAGCAATGATACTCACGCTTGGGTACGGAACGTGCACTATCTTTATTTAGGAGTCAGTCGTTACGATAACAGTAAGCAATACGGGCATTCTGTTCGGTTAGTAAAAGATAATTAATGAATGAATTACTTGATCATTCAAAATTCCTAGTTCGATATTGGATATTCATGTTGTTCGTTGTTAAATAACTCAGTGTTCTCAGTGAACTCTGTGATAAATAATTGGAGGAAAAAATGGGAAAAACTTTTGTTGAAAAAATACTCGATGCAGAAAGAGGTGCGATTGTTTTTCGTAAACCAGATATTGTTCTCACCCACGATAACACTGCCAGTATAAAGAATACATTCAATAAAATGGGTGGAGAAAAAGTTTTTAATGCAGATCAACTTCTCGTTGTTCTCGATCACAATGCTCCACCTACCAATGCCAAGCTGGCAAATCAATATCAAACTATCCGTGACTTTGTAAATGGACAAGGCATAAAAAAATTCCACGATGTTGGTGAGGGAATCTGTCATCAGGTAATGAGCTATCATGCCAAACCAGGAATGGTAATTGTGGGTAGTGACAGTCACACTTGTACTGCCGGTGCTTTCAATGCTCTTGCTGCTGGAATCGATAGAACAGAATCAGCTGGTATTTGGAAACGGGGTGAAACCTGGTTCCTTGTTCCCAACACATTAAAAGTAACATTGAATGGTAAATTAAAATCTGGAGTTTATGCCAAAGATATTTCGTTGTGGATAATTGGAATGATCGGTTCTGCCGGAGCAAATTATATGAGCATCGAATATCATGGTGAAGGAGTGAAAACTCTTTCTATGGCTCAGAGAATGACTCTTGCCAACCTGGCTTCTGAGATGGGTGCTAAGAATGCTGTATTTCCACTGGATGAAGTTTTGGAAGTTTTTTTGCAGCAACATTCCGAAGATTCGACGGAGTCGAAACATTCGGAAGTTCAGAATGGTGTTTGGGCAGATGAAGATGCAGTTTATGAGCGAGAGATTGAATTGAACTTAGAAGATATATTCCCTCTTGTTGCAGCACCTCATCACGTTGATAATGTGAAAGCTGTTTCGGAAGTTCAGGGAACAAAACTAAATCAAGGTCTCATTGGAACATGCACAAATGGTCGATTAGAAGATATTCGCATCGCTGCAGAAATTCTGGATGGGAAAAAAGTTGCCGAAGGATTCCAATTATTGGTGATCCCAGCTTCCAAAGAAATATATCTGCAAATGATCGAAGAAGGTCTGACAACCAAACTTATGAACGCAGGTGCCAGCGTGCTGGCAGTTTCATGCGGACCATGTCTGGGAACCGGACAGGGTATTCCGGCTGATGGATACACTGTTATTTCTACTGCAAATCGTAACTTTAAGGGTCGCATGGGAAACAAAGAAGCCGAAATTTTCCTGGCTTCTCCTGCCTGCGTGGCTTACAGTGCAATTGCAGGTGAGATCACCGATCCGCGTGGTAAAGCATTTACAGATAAATATCCATATCCAAAAACACAAAGCACTACCGTTGATATTCAACCTGATGATAATAGGAAGGAAGCAGGCACCTGGAATTATGCTGATGTGGATAATCTGAATACAGATCAGATGTTTGCCGGAAATCTTACATATCAGGTTCTCAGCTCCGATCCTGAAGCCATTATGCCGTACCTGTTTGTGGACTTCGATGAGAATTTTACTAAGAAAGTACAAGTTGGTGATGTGATGATTGCTGGCGAAAATTTTGGTTGTGGAAGTTCACGCGAACATCCCGCTGTTGGACTGGCTCATGCTGGAATAAAAGCAGTCATCGTGAAATCTGTGAATCGGATTTTCTATCGTTCCTCGGTAAATCAAGGACTTCCAATTATTGTGCTGCCGGAAGTGGTAGATGCTTATAAACAGGGAGATAAAGTGGATGTGAGTTTGGAAAATGGATTTGTGAAAATCAATGATAAAGAATTCAAATTTGCTCCGCTTCCTGTCGAGCTGATGGCGATCTTTGAAGCAAAAGGTTTAGTTAATTGGATTAAGGAAAATTAATTGTTCAAAGTAGGATTAAATTGACAAAATGGTAATAACTTTTTTTTTCATTTGCAGGTGAATCTTATGAAAAATTTAAAAAAAATAAAGTTAATATTATCTAGCCATAAAGCTGATTTGAATAGAAAATATTTTGTTAGCAATTTGGGGCTTTTTGGTTCATACGTAAGAGGAGAACAATCTGAAAATAGTGATATTGATGCGCTGGTTGAATTCAGCAAACCTATCGGACTGTTTCATTTTATCAGACTTCAGGAATATTTAGAAAAGATATTAGGAGAGAAAGTTGATCTTGTAAGTAAAAATGCTTTGAAAAAAAGAATTGCCGAACACATTCTTAAAGAGGTGGTTTATATATGATTCAAAGAACTTATCAGGATTATTTTGAAGATATTCTGGAAGCAATAATTGATATTTCAAATTTCGTTGATGACTTAACATTTAATGAATTTGCCAATGATAAGAAAACAATAAATGCTGTTATCAGATCTCTGGAAATAATTGGAGAAGCATCTAAAAAAGTATCACAGGAAGTTAAGGAAAATCATCAGAATATTCCCTGGAAAGAAATGGCTGGAATGAGAGATAAAATGATACACGGATATTTTGATTTAGACTTAGTTACAATCTGGGAAACAGTTAAAAAAGATATTCCTCCCTTGAAACCATTGTTTGAAAATTTGTTGAAATAAATCAAATTTGCTCCGCTTCCTAAAGAATTAATGGCGATATTCACTGCCAGGGGGTTGGTGAACTGGATTAAGGAGAATTAGAGGCTCACGGATCAGCACGGATAAAATTGATAATAACTCTACAATCCATAAAGAATAAGAAATGAGAGAATTTTCGTGACAGAATAATAGCGAAAAAAAATAAGTATGCAATGCACTTCAGGTGCATATAAAGGAGAAGAAAAAATGAACATTTATGTAGGAAATGTGTCGTATGATTTGACTGAGAAAGAATTGGAAGAACTATTTGCTGAGTTTGGTTCTGTGTCTGCTGCTAGAATTATTACAGACAGAACCACCGGCAGATCAAAAGGATTTGGCTTTGTTGAAATGGACAACAAAGCAGAAGGTGAAGAAGCCATTAAGCAGCTTGATGGAAAAGAGATGAACGGAAGAACACTCAAGGTTAATGAAGCAAGACCCAGAGAGGAACGTCCTCGCAGGAGACAGCAGTATTAAGAGCATCAAACCATGAGCTTTTTAAGAACAATCATCTCGCAAATAATCAGGAGATCTTATAGATAGATTTTTCAAAAATGCTCGAGAACACCCTGCTGACAGGCTTTAAAAAATTAGCTAATTAGTGTTTATCCGTAAACTCACCCCCAACCCCTCTCTTAAACCCTCTTTGATTCTCCCTTTATCAAAGGGAGATTAAAAGGACTTTTGAGATTATTGGAGAGAGTAGAATGAGAACTCGAATCCTTTGGATTCATCAATGTTTCCCCTCTTTTGTAAAGAGGGGTTAGGGGAGTTAGAAATCGAAAAATTATACTTTACCCCGTTGGATAACAATCTGTTATTCCGTTATATTAATGAATTAGATTCTATCCTACGGGGTTTACAGACAGACTCTAATTAAGTTTTTGGAAGAAAGAAAGCAATGTCTGTTTTAAACAAAATTTCGTTCTATCAAAATAGAAGAGATGCAGTTCCAGACCGGGAACTAGCAAAATAAATTGCATAAAATTGGTAGAAAATTTATTGAAATTGATTTAATATAATAGTTCGATAGAATATTTTTTTGGAGAGATGGAAATGAATAACTCCAAATATGTCTGTGCAAAATGTGGAAATACTCAATATGAAACAGATGAATTCAGGGCAACCGGTGGATTTTTGAGTAAAGTTTTTGATGTTCAAAGTAAAAAATTTGTGACAGTTACTTGCACAAACTGTAAATATACTGAAATCTATAAAGCGTCAAGCAGTATGCTTGGAAATATATTTGATCTATTTACAAATTAGAAATAAGATATGAGTAAAATAACATTCTCGGTAAAGTATTGTAGAAGAGCAAAACAGTGACTTGATATAGGGGAATATGAATAGTGGTTGGAATTATCGGATCTATTGCAGGATTATTTATACTAATTCTTTTTTGGATGAATCAGCAAATCGATATTAAATGGAAGGTCATGTTAACAGTATTTGCGATTGTTTCCAAGTTTGTATTTCCCGGAATTTGGTCAATTATCGGAACGTCTTTAGTACTGATAATTATGATTCTAATGCTAAGATGGAACGGAGAGAAAATCCGGTGAAATACCCTGATACTTTATTAGAATTGATCTTAATTTATAAAAAAGGAAAATGAATGAAACCGCAATTATTTGCATTACTCACAGCAATAGCCTGGGGTGTGGGTGGATATTTTGAAAAAAAAGGATTACATCTGGGAAAGCTCTCTCCTCAGATGGGAATAACTATCAGGACCTTCGTTGCACTTATTATTTTAGCATTTGTAAGTTATCCGCAATGGAAAACAGTGACTCAGGCCGGCTCGAAAGCTCTTTTATATATGATTATCGGTGGTGGCATAGTTGCCGGTGCAATGGGAATGTTGTGTTTTTATATTGCCCTTAAAGGAGCATCTCTGGGAAAGGTAATGCCCATCGCTTTCACCTCCCCTCTTTTTGGTGCTTTGATGGGCGTGATGTTTGGAGGAGAATCACTGACTTTCAAATCAGCTTTAGGAATATGTATGACAGTTGGCGGAATTGTGCTTCTAACAATTGGATAAAATTTATTTATAAAAGGAGAAACTATGAAGAAAAAAATCCCGAAAGGATGCATCATAGCTATTGTTATCGTTGTTATTATTATCATAAGTATCTATTCTTCTTTGAAAAAAACTTACAACTCGATGGTAACATTAGATGAGGGTGTGAAAGAAAAATGGAGTCAGGTGGAAAATGTATATCAGCGAAGATACGATCTGATTCCAAATTTAGTGAATACTGTGAAAGGTTATGCTGCTCACGAAAAAGAGACATTTCAAGCAGTTACGGAAGCCAGATCAAAAGCTGGCGGCACATTTAATATTTCCGAACAGGTTCTGAATGATCCTGCCATGTTCCAGAAATTTCAGCAAGCACAATCAACTTTGGGTGGTGCTTTGCAAAGATTGATGGTTGTGATGGAAAAGTATCCTGACCTGAAAGCAAACCAGAATTTCCTGGCTTTGCAAGACCAACTGGAAGGAACAGAAAACAGAATCGCTGTGGAACGAAAAAGATTCAATGAAGCTGCCAGAATGTATAATACTTACATCAAACAATTCCCGAGACTTATTTTGGCAAATATGTTCGGATTCACAGAAAAACAATACTTCAAATCAACTGAAGGAGCGGAAATAGCACCAAAAGTGGAGTTTTAAAAGATACCCACGAAATACGCTAAAGAACGCGAAAAGAAAATAATCTTTAGCTTTCTTAATTAAGATTAGTTTATTTCACGTATTATGCACAACCAATATTATAAAATTTGGTAATTGCCTAAAAAATAAAAAAGGAGTTAAGCATGGAACAAAAAGACAAAAAAAGATTTTTAAGCCCAAGTGGTGCAGGTATTGTGGCTGTTTGTTTTTTTCTGCCCTGGGTAAAATTTTCTTGTTCGGGAACTACAAGTTATGCCTCTGGCGCAAAATTGGGTGGTGGTTTTTGGTTAGTTTTTGCTGCTGCTGTAATTATAATTGGAGCATTTTTTTATTTTAAGAGCATTAATCAAATTCAAAAATCAAAACCAATTATTTTATTAAGTTCAATAATTGGACTATGTGTGATAATATATAAATATATAAGTTTTGCTAGTGGAACAGACACAGGTTTTGGAAGAATTACACCTGATGAAGTTGGATTAGAGATACAATTTGGGGGAGTATTAACTCTAATAGGTTTAATAATCTCATTAATTGGAACTAGCTTTTTAACACCTGAAAATCGTGATACGGATATAAAAAAATCAAAAACTGGCTGTATGTCTATACTTAAATTCAGTAAAGAAGATCTGGAGCAAATAAACAAAACAGTCCAGCAAGCGGAAAGCAAAACATCTGGAGAGATTGCAACTGCATTCATTAAAGAAAGTTATGATTATGCAATCTATGAATTGATTTTTGCTGTTATCTGTGGTTTTTTGTATTTTGTGGTTATGATGTTCTTCGTTTATGAAGTAGAAACTTTCATCAAACAAATGTTCTGGGTTTACTCTAATAATTATCTTTTATTATTTTACGGTTTCTCCACATTCCTGGTAATTTCCATTTTCTATTTTATTGCCAATATTTCCATGATTGATAGACTAATCGTTTTTAAAAAAGTTATGAAACAGAAAGTGAAAGAAAGAGCTGTCAGGCATTTCATGGAATCCGGAGTTAATAATACCAGAGACAGAACCGGAATCCTGATTTTCATCTCTTTTTTGGAAAGAAGGATCGAGCTGATCGCTGATAAAGGTATCAATGAAAAAATCCCACAGGAAAAGTGGAACTCGATCGTGGAAAACATCATTCAAGGCATAAAGTCTGGTAAAGTTATTGAAAAACTAAAAGAATCCATTCTGGAATGCGGCAAGATTTTAGAGAAACACTTTCCCATCAAACCGGATGATACTAATGAACTCAGTGATGACGTTACAATTTTGGAAAAATGATCATGAAAAAAATATTTTTATTTATAATTCTATTACTGATTTTCACACAAATTTTTGCTTTGAAAGTTCCGAAATTAATGGGTCATGTCAACGATTATGCAGGAGTTTTATCCCAACAAGAAAAAGTTGTTTTGGAAAGAATGCTCATCTCAGCAGAAAATAAAACATCATCTCAAATTGTGCTTCTTACAATTCCGTCTCTGAAAGGTGAATCTCTGGAAGATTTTTCCATGCATGTGGTGGAAACCTGGAAAATCGGGCAAAAGGAATTTGATAATGGCATTCTTCTGCTGATTGCGATGAAAGAGAGAAAAATCAGGATTGAAGTAGGATATGGTTTAGAGCATATTATTACTGATGCCAAATCAGGTTTCATCATCCGAAATCTTATGCTCAATGATTTCAGAAAGGGTGATTTCTTTGCAGGGATATCTGCTTCTATTCAAGCAGTTTCCGGGCTGATTACTAAAGATTTTGAGATAACTCCGGAACAATTGGCAAAATATAAAAGACAAGACCAACATGGAAAACCTGCTCAAATTCCTGTAGGATTTATCATTTTCATCATTATGATATTGCTTAGTATGTTTGGTAAAAAGGGTAAAGGAAGACGTGGTGGTATTTTACCATGGATTTTGCTGGGCAGTATGTTAGGTGGTGGTGGGCGTGGAAGTTCCGGTTTTGGAGGTGGTTTCGGCGGATTCTCCGGCGGTGGTGGAGGATTCGGCGGAGGTGGAGCTTCCGGTGGATGGTAACCGAATATGAGTTTTGCAGAATAGAATGTTTTCTAACCTCACCTCAATCCTCTCCTAAAAGGAGAGGAAGACAAAAATTCCCCTTCTCTTTTTGGGAGAAGGGGTTAGGGGATGAGGGCAAACCTTGAAACTAAAAGAAAAATATTAATTTCTTAGCTTTCTTTCATTTTGCAGAACCCTTTAACAGTACAAATTATTGAGGTTAAATGAAAAAACTCCTAATAATTCTAATTTGCTGCTTGCTTTTTTTCATCTTATTGGCACAGGAAAGTAATGAACAAGAAAGCAATATAACGGTTGAGGAAACTCAGAGAAAAATTTCTAATCCAAATCGTGTTTTCACAGACATTGAAGATGAATACAAACTTGCAAAATACTTCTTTAATTCCAAAGATAGAAAAATATACAAAATATTACCGGATGAAGAAAAGCCTGTTTTCCTGGAAAGTTTCTGGGCAGAAAATGACCCGAATCCGGTAACTTCTCAAAATGAATTTCTCCAGATAATTATAGAAAGAATTAAATATTGTAATGAGCATTTTTCTCATTTCAAAGATGGCTGGAAAACAGATAGAGGTAGAATTTTCATCAAATATGGCACACCCTTTGAAATCTTAAAAGAGGTCACAGGACGCGGCACAAAAGCCACAGAAAGAGAATATCAAATCTGGAAATACAGAATTGGTAGAAATATGACTTATATTTTTATTGATTTGCAGCACTTCGG
>JAUWNO010000074.1 GCA_030612605.1 Armatimonadota bacterium | reverse complement strand
CGAGTTGACGCTCATTAAATATCTCAACATTTAATTTCAATATTGCATCTGTAGTAGTAATACTAAAATTTATTATCCCTTAATTCTTTGTTATGTTATAAGTCTTATTTATTGTTTTTCCTAAACTTATTTCAATCATTTCACTTATAGGAAGATATCCAGTCTTTGATACTTCAATATTATATTTCCCGGGTTTGAGTTCGAGTTGACGCTCATTATATATCGCGTCATTTAATTTCAAGATGGCATCTACAGGAATAATACTAAAATTTATAATCCCGGAATTCTTTATCAGGTTAAAAGCAAAATTGTTCGATTTATTTTCAGCAATAGTAATTTGCTCATTGATATCCAGATAATCTGTTTTAGTCAGTTTCAATTCATAGGTTCCCGGATATTTAAATATACCTTTATCTGTTATTCCTTGTTCCTGGTTATCAATATAGATTGTTGCTTCTTGTGGAACCGAGTTTATTTGAACAGCTAAAATATCGATCTCTTCCAGTTTTATATCTTCAAAAAGCGTGGAAGATTCGGAAACAGTAATAGTTTTAGTCTTACTTTTATATCCCTCTTTTTGCACTTTGAGGGTGTGTTTTCCAATAAAAAGCTTGAAGGTTTGTCCTTTTCCCAGATTCTCTCCATCAATTATTTTTTCAGCATCAGCAGGCTGTGAAATTATCACAACATTAATAAATACTTTCTCAGGCACATTGGTAAGAACCATCTCATAAACCCGCTGAGCTTTTACATTAATTCCGAAATCTGCCAGTATTCGCACTTCCAGAGGTTCGTAATCGGAGTGAGTGATCTTCACTACACGTTGATTATCGTTCATGTAAAACTTGTAATGGTGATCACCTTCTATGTACTCAGCAGCGTGTTTTGTTGGACGGCTAACATTCTGGAAGCCTAACCCTTTCAGCTCTGTTTTCAAAATCAAAACAGGAGCCCATTTTCCATCTGCATCTCGAATTTCTAAATTAGTATGAGTTGCTGGTAGTTCTTTGATGGATTCCACACGGAGAGTGCCGAGTGAGTTTAGAAAGTTAAAAAGCAAAAAGCTGAAAGCAAAAATAAAGATTTTTTTCATTCCTTCTCCAAAAGCTCAATATATTAATAATAGAATTCTTTTTTTCATCAGATTTTTGTAAAGACTTTTATCAATTTAAGTTGAGCTATCCTTAATATTATTCTATTTTATCTATAACCTTCCGAATCCTCTTTCAACAGAAAAATTGTAAGAAGGCTTCGGAATGTGGCGCTGCCTTTCCGAAGCTTCCACCAATGGAATTCTCTAATCTGAGATTCGGAAAGTTTTTTCCTTTTTCCACTTGTTCCCGTTACTAAATCTCCCTGATTCCGATATTACTGGTTTTAGTTTTGATTACCTCAATAAAATTAGAGTAAAGAGCAAACTCATTTTCCATCAAATCAGCTATTTCATCAATTTTATTTTCGGAACAAACAGAAAAAACAGATGAACCTCCCCCGCTGATATTGAATCCTAAAGCACCTGCATCCAATATCTTTCTCTTTTTTTTGTGATATTCTGGAATCTTGGCACCTCGAACCGGTTCAGCAATATAATCAATAGAAATTGCTTTGCCGAATTCCTCAATGTCTTTTGTATGAATAGAATGAATTACGGTGGAACAATGTGCGATTTGTTCCTTGAGTTTTTCTTCTCCGATATCATAAGTGATAAATCCTCTTGTTGTCCGCTGACTTTTCTTCATAATAGCCAGAACAATGGGAAATTCCGGTATATCCAATTTCAAGACCTCAACAGGGTGATAACTTTTTATCAGAACAAATCCCCCTAACAAAGATGCAGCAACATTATCAGCATGTGGAGAACCTCCGGAAGCAACCTCGCCAATGCGAGCAATATCGATCATTTCGTTATCAGAAAGATTCAAATCAAGAAGTTTGTTCAGTCCGAAAACACACGCTGCAGCAGAAGCTCCGGTTGTACCTAATCCGCAACCGGAAGGCATTTTCTTGATAATCTCTAAACTAACTCCAATCGAAATATTTTTTCTGCTTAACAATTCTGAAATCGCCAGTCCGGCAGTATTTTCATCAATTAAAACCGGAATACTCTGATTATCTCCAATAACTTTAATCACAATTTTATTAGTATCATTTAATCCGATTTTAATTTCATCACACGGATTTTCTAACGATAAAGCAAAAATATCGTATCCAGGACCTACATTACCGATTGTAGCTTGTGCTCTAAGATGAATTTTTCTCAAATCAGTCCTCTATTTTCCATGATGGATTTCAGTTTTTTGGTTTTTTCTTCACCCAATTCAGTTAAAGGTAATCTCACGCTTCCTGCTGGTAAATTCATAAGATTCAAAGCCCGTTTTGCAGCCATAGGATTAGTTTCAAAACGTATTGCTTCAAACAGTTCATAATATTCAAGATGTAATTTTTTAGCTTTTTCAAAATCTCCTGCCAAAGCAAATTCCAGCATATCCTTCATAACTTTTGGAACAACATTTCCCGAAACCGTAAAAGAACCACTTCCGCCAAAACAAACCAAAGGATAAGCAGTAGTATCTTTTCCCGTGAAAACTTCAAAATCATCATCTTTAGTAAGACAGATGACTTTTGCCAGATGGTCGAGCTTTTTGTTTCCATCTTTGATTCCAACAATATTAGGATGTTTTGCCAGCTTTGCTGTGATTTCCGGAGCCATATTTATTCCTGTTCTTCCTTCTGCATTATGCAAAATAATCGGAATTTCCGAAACATCTGCGAGTTTCTCAAAAAATTTGATCACTCCATCCAGTTTGGGAAGAACGAAAAATGGAGAGTAAGCACAAATATAATCTGCTCCGAGATCAGAGAATTCTTTAGCTCTTTCTATCCCTTTCCATAAACTCATCACACATAAATCCGGGACGATCAAAGCTTTTCCTTTTGCTTCTTTAACGATAATTTCTAAAACCCTGTTAACTTCTTCATCTGTTAAGAGGGTGTTTTCACCTGTTACACCAAGAGGGGCAATCCCGTGAATTTCTGCTTCTAACTGTTTTTGCACCAATAATTTCAAACCGTCTTCATCGAGAGACAGGTCTTCTTTAAATGGTGTGATTAGTAGTGTGTATGCACCTTTTTGCATTTTTGACTCCTTTTTTATTTTAACTACGAATTAACGCGAATTTTCACGAAATTAATTAATAAAATTAATTTTATATTTCGTTTATTTTCTGACCACTTTTTTTTGAGGACTATTTTGAGAATCATCAGAAATTTTTCTTTTATAATATTTCCCAATGACCACCTTTATCAGATCCAACTCGTTTTATCTTTCCTTGATGTTTCAAATTATGGATATTCTTTTTTATTGCACGAGTTGTAATTCCAATAATATCTGAAATTTCTTTTACTGTAATATTTGGTTTTTTATTCATCAATTCTATAATTTGTTTAATCGTTTTGTAAATATTTTCGGGTGAACTTTCGGGTGAACTTTTGGGTGAACTTTTGGGGGAACTTTTGGGTGAACTTTTTGGGGAACTTTTTGGGGAACTTTTGGGTGAACTTTTTGGGGAACTTTTTTCCATTTCAATTCTTTGAAAAATAATCGAAAACCAGTTTTTGCTTATCTTAAATTCAAGATCAGGAAGTTCCGATTCATTCATCATATTTTTCATTCTGATAATTCCGGAACCAACTTTCTCAACCAACCCCATTCTCTGCATCAAACCAAAAAGAAGATTATTTCGAGATAAACTTTTAGTTCCAAAATCATTTATGGTCATACCTTTGACGAGTCCACCCGGATTTGTGATTTCCAACCGATCTGAAAAAATCTCTATAAAAATGCTCGATCTGACAAGGTAATCTCGATGAGCGATCGCATTTAATAAAGCTTCCCGCAAAACTTTTTCAGGAAACTCCAATTTTTCCAGTCGAATCCCCGAAGTAATAATGAATTCAGTATTCAGTTTTGATTGAAGATAGATCAGAGCATTTGTATAATTAGTATAAATATCTTCATCAAATTCTTTTCGATCCAGAATTTTGTATTTCGTTTTTCCCTGATAAAGAACACAGGTAATGGTTGCCTGCAAAAAAAACTTCGTGATTTTACTGCAAAATAAAAGAACTCCGGCGTTTTTAAGAAAATTATTTTTTGTTAAATACAGATTTTCTAAAATAACTTTTTTATCCAAAACTGAACTTATTTTTGCCTGTTGAATAAAAAAAGTAAATCTGGATTCATCAAAATCTGTTTCTAAATTAAAATCAAGATTTTGCTTCTCATCAAATAAAACCAGTCCTTCATTTTGAAAGAATTCTCTGATCTCATCTCTTTTTAATTGTTGAGAATTCGGTCCGTAACGAAGATAAAATTTTCCATTTACCGAGTATGGTTTGTTCACGCCTTCGGGAACATCAATAATGATGATGTCTTCAACAGAACGAATTCCAATTGTGATCGGCGGATCAAAATTTCGAGCAAGATCATAAATTTGAGATTTGAGTTTGTTCGTAGTTTTTATGCCCTTGATGATTCCATTATCGCTTACACCCAAAAATATCTTTCCACCATTTGCATTTACAAAAGCACAAATTTCAATAGCAAGTTTTGGAGTGAAGGATTCTTTGAACTCAAGATTGAATCCTTCACCTTGTTGTATTAATAATTTTAATTCATTATATGATAATTTCATTTTTATTTGAAGATGATATCTTCTTATTTTTACTTCGGTTCACCTTTTTTATTTTAACCACGAATTTTCACGAATTTTATTATTATCTGTTTTTTTTTACAACGTATAAAAATCATAAAACTACTTCAACAAAATTGCTTTCTTTACTTCTGAATATTCGTCAGTTTCTAATTTATAGAGATAAATTCCAGAAGGAACATCTCTATTTTTATCATCTTTTCCATTCCACACAATCTGATGTATACCAGCTTCTAAATTTTCATTAATGAGCGTTTTTACTTTTTGGCCTTTGATGTTGTAAATAATTATCTCCGTGTTCCCCATGCAATCTGTGGTGAAATAAATAGTTGTTGTAGGATTAAACGGGTCCGGATAATTAGATAGATTTGAATTTGAAAACTTTGAAATTGTGTTATCTTCTTCACTAACTTCTGAACCCAAACGAATCAACCAGAAATCAGCACAACCTGGACCATAAGACCAAGTATATCCAGCAATAATATAACCTCCGTCCGTAGTCTGCTGTACTGAGTAAGCTTTATCCCAATCACTTCCACCATAAGTTTGCTCCCACTCTTCATTGCCACTCCCATCCGTTTTCACCAGATAGAAATCATAGTCCCATGAAGCATTATACTTGATATATCCTGCAATAATATAACCTCCATCAATGGTTTGCCAGACTGAATAAGCTACATCCAAATCATTTCCACCATAAGTTTGGTTCCACTCCTCATTTCCATTCTCATCTGTTTTTATTAACCAGAAATCAGTACCATCTGGATTAGCTGTAAATCCGGCAATGATATAACCTTCATCTGTAGTTTGCTGAACTGATTGGGCTTCTTCGGAATTACCTTCACTATAAGTATGATTCCACTCTTCATTGCCATTCTCATCTGTTTTTATCAGCCAATAATCACAATACTCTGCTCCAAAAGATCGAGTATATCCAGCAATGATATAACCTCCATCTATAGTCTGCTGGACTGAATTAGCAACATCCTCATCAATTCCACCATAAGTTTGATTCCATTCTTCATTTCCGTTCGCATCTGTTTTTACCAACCAAAAATCTTTATAACCTGCTCCATAAGAATAAGTATAGCCAGCAATGATATAACCTCCATCTGTGGTCTGCTGGACTGAATAAGCGACATCCTCATTACTTCCTCCATAAGTTTGATTCCACTCTTCAATACCATTCTCATCTGTTTTTACAAGCCAAAAATCCCAAGGATCTGGACCATCAGTATAAGCATAACCAGCAATAATATAACCTTCATCTACAGTTTGCTGAACCGAATAAGCTTCATCATTTTCTAATCCAAAATCATAAGTCTGATTCCACTCTTCATTACCATTCTCATCTGTTTTAACGAGCCAAAAATCACTGCTGGCAGCTGATCCAAAGGAATAAGTATATCCTGCGATGATATAACCTCCATCTATGGTCTGTTGGACTGAGTAAGCTGTATCACCTGAACTTCCACCAAATGTTTTTGTCCATAATGTATCTGGAAAAGTTTGAGCGAGGATTATTGAATTAATCAAAAGCATTAAAAAAATTAAATAAAGACTTCTTTTTTTCATAATACAACCTCCAAATATCAAATAAACTTTCCAAATTTTTTAAAATTTGAGTTAATCTAAATCTCTTTCGTTGGTTCACCTTTTTCATTCCAGCCGCGAATTGCATAAACCTTTTGAACTAATTCATTGAATAATTCTTTATCCAATACTTTTCCTTTCATAAAGCCGGAAGGAGCAACTTCTTTGAAAAATCTTTCAGGTAAAATATCATCCGTGTGTTTTCGTCCGTTTCGAAGATTATATTTTCGAGCCAGATCTGTGATTCTTGCTCCCACTTGCCGCAAAGATTTTTCTGTATGATCCAAACCGGTGGCTGCATTCAAAAGAGGAGCTAATCTATCCAGACCGAGCGGAACGAAGTCGCAGACCACTAAACAGTTTCTCGCATTTATTTCATTCTGACCATCCACAACAGCAGCGGGAATATCCTCTATCTTGAAGTCGGGACCCATTTCCGCTTCCGTGCACCAGAGACGCGTGTGACTGGCAAAATCGGAAACCGAAACTGAAACTCCCATTGTTAAACAACCCAAAGGATTCACACCGGAAATTTCCATTCCAAAAACATTTATGGCAAATTCTTCGCTTCCTTTCCCGATTTTTTGAGATGCAATTCTGCTTCCATCTGCAAAGATAGCTCCGACACCTTCTCTTTTTACCATCATTTTTAGAAGTTCCTGTTGAGCCTTGGCATTTCCCCAATTCAATTCCAGACCGCTCCAATCATCGAGCAATCCTTTTTCAAAGCATTCCATTGCAAATGAACAGGTCACTCCGGCACTGATCGTATCTAATCCAAGATCGTTACAGATTTCATTGGAGATTGTCACTTCTTTGATATCGGAAATTTCGCAACCTGAACCGAGAAAAGCAGTTGTTTCATATTCCGGTCCTTCGATTTCGTGTCCATCCCATCTTGCCCATTTGGAACAGCGGATCGCACAATTATAGCAGCTTGTATCCTCCCAGTTCAGCACTCTGCGAGCAGTTTCGGAAGTAATTCCTTCGAACTCATCATAAGTGCATTTCTGGAAATTCTTGGTTGGAAGAAACTCATTTTCCTGCCCACTGCGAACACATTTCATCGTCCCTTTAACTCGTCTGAATTTTACTCCTTCATTATCTAAGACGTCTTTTGTAAACTGCAAATTGATTTTTCTGAATTTCTCTTCATCAAAATATTTTATTTCAGTGTTTCCATCCACAACTACAGCTTTCAGGTTTTTAGAACCCATCACAGCACCGAGTCCACCTCTTCCGAATTGACGATGTTTATCGATTCCGATGCAAGCGATCTTAGAAAGATTCTCTCCTGCTTGTCCAATCGCCGCAATCCTGGGATTTTTTCCCGGATGAGATTTTATTAATTCATCGTTTGTGAAGAAAATCCCTTTTCCCCATAAATTCATTGCATTCAGAATTTCGATCTTTTCATCAGTCAAATAGATATAAACCGGTTTGGCAGATTTTCCGGTTATGATCAGATAATCATAGCCTGCACGCTTCAAAGCCGGTCCGAAATTCCCCCCGCAGTGACAGTCTTGGATAGAACCAGTCAGAGGGGAGCGAGAAACTAAAGTTGAACGAGCACTTGTTTGAATTTTTGTTCCGGTGAAAGGACCATTAACAAAGATCAACGGATTTTCTGCTCCAAATGGTTCGGGGTTTGGTGCGATTTTCTCAAGTAATGCAAAGCCGAGACCCTTTCCACCGATATATTTTTCTAAAAGAGATTTATCGGTTTTTCCGGTTTTAAATTTTCCGGTCGATAAATCAATTTGCAGCCATTTTCCTGTGTATGACATTTATTTTCCTCCATATTGTAAAACCTTGCGAATGGTTACAAACAGAGAGATTCTTCTTGCTGAACCTTCGCAATGGTTGGACTTAACTCGCATTCCCTTTGGTCGTTACGAGTCGAGTCTTGCTTAAAATAGTTGGATCAAAACAAACCGACCATTACGGAGGTCTCGCAAACTCGACCATCCGTAAGGTCTTTAGACAACTCTATTTATTTCTATGAATACTCAAAATATCGGTCAGAATGGAGAATCCTGTTTCAATTTTCCCTGCTCCGGGACCTACTATTGTTACATCTCCAAGTAGATCGGTAGAAAACGTTAAAGCATTCGTTGCACCCATCACTCCAGCTAAAGGATGAGAAAGATCGATCATTTCGGGAGCTACA
>JAUWNO010000102.1 GCA_030612605.1 Armatimonadota bacterium | reverse complement strand
TATCTGTTAATAGTATAGCTGCACCTAAGTTTGCAGAATTCTGGGCAAAGGATGATATAAAAGGCTTAAAAAAAATAGCTCGACAATCAACAAAACTTATATTCCAGACATCTCTTCCAATAGTTTTGGTTTTTTTGCTCTTCCCCTCTTTAATCCTTGGGATATTCGGAAATGAATTTAAAAAGGGAGTTCTTGTATTAATAATATTGACTTTTGGTCAATTCATAAATGCTGTGGTTGGTTCAGTTGGTTATATCTTACAGATGACAGGGAAAGAAAAAATCCTTCAATATGTGGTTTTCGTAGCAGTATTAGTAAATATAGGGTTAAACATTGTTCTTATTCCTAAATATGGTATAAATGGTGCAGCATTTGCAAGTATGTTTAGCTTAGCTATAATTAATATTATCTCCTTTTTTTTAGTGAAAAAATACTATGGATTTTATACTATTAATTTTAAAGGTTTGAAAAAATTATGAAAGATGAAAAGCGAAAATCACCGGTTATTATAATTGGAATGCATAGAACAGGTACAAGTATGATCACAAAACTTCTTGAAGAGTATGGAATATATTTTGGTAGTTTAAAAGAACATCATAATGAAGCTATCTTTTTTCTGAAAATCAATGAGAAAATTCTCGAAATTTGCAATTCCGCAGTTTGTAAAAATATATAAAAAAATAAAAGATGATGAAATATTAAAAAGGCCTAAATATAACAGTATTGGGAGAGATTAATGAAAAGATTATTAAGACAATATTTCTTTGGTTTCTTATTCCTTTTTACAACCCTTTTTTTTATTGCCTCATGGAATTATATTGGTTTCGATTTTATAAAATCACATATAAAAGGTATTAAAGATGGATTTAAACATAAAATCTAAAACAATTTTTGTTGTTGGGAATTCGCGAAGCGGAACAACAATGATGGGAAGAATAATGGGATTGAACAAGAGAGTTTTTACTTTTAATGAGTTGCATTTTTTTGAAGAGTTATGGTCACCCAAAAGCGGTAAAAATTTTTTATCCATAACAAGAGCAATAAGGTTAACAGGTAAGTTAATAACTATTCAAAGAGGTGGTTATTTACTTCAAAAGGATCCGAAATTTTATTTTGATGAAGCTAGAAAAATTGTGGAAAACCTAAAAAAAAAGGAAGATAGACTATGGGCTATAGATATTTATAAAGAATTCTTGATATATGAAACGAAAAAAAATGGAAAGCAAATATCTTGTGAACAAACTCCCAGAAATGTATTTTATATCAGGGAAATTTTGAATTTATTTCCAGAGGCAAAATTTATTAATATGATTAGATGCCCAGGGGATGTATTGCTATCACAAAAAAACAAACGGAAGCTTCATTTTTTAGGGGCAAAACAAATCCCTCTCAGAGAGTCTTTTCGTTCATGGGTAAATTACCACCCTATTACTATTAGTAAATTGTGGAATGCTTCTATAAAAGCTTCAGAATTATTTAAAAAAGATAAAAATTTTATACTTGTCAGATTTGAAGAACTTATTGAAAAACCTGTTGATAAAGTATGTGAAATATGTAAACGCATTGGAATTCAGTTTGAAATGAATATGTTAAATATTCCCCAGGTCGGCTCATCCTTAGAACCCGATCATCCTGATAAAAGAGGAATTAATAAGGAGAGAACTGGTAGTTGGCAAAAAGGGGGGTTGAATTCGGCAGAGATATATTTGATGCAGAAAATCACCTGGAGACAGATTGAGATGTATGGTTATGAAACGATTAAAGTATTTCCAAATCCTTTTCTTCTAGCATATTATTTGCTTTCATTTGTTTTGAAGTTGGGATTCGCATTCATATTAAATCTTAATAGAATGAGAAGTATAAAAGATGCTCTAAAGAGGAGGTTCTTTACTTGATTTTGGTTGTGGTAAGGAAGGAAGTTTTTGAGAAAACAGGAGGATTTCCTGTTGGACTGATCTCTAAGGTGACGATTCGAAGAGATATCCCCACGATGACATCATGTATTACAAAAGTTGACAGAGACTTTGTTGTCATTGGTACCTTAGAGAATATTCTAGAAGGATACGAAGGTAATGCCGTTTCACTAAAAAAATATCTATCGATCTATTGTAAAAAATGTGGCGTGAAGTATTTTATGACAGGAGAAAAGGAAGATGCTAAGAGGATGCTTGTGAAAGCGAAGAAGTATGCTTTAGAAACCAACTATTTTTCACAGTATATAAGGTTGGCATTGACAGATATGATATGTTTCAAAAAGTACGGGAGATTATTTAAGCGCGTAATATAATGTGGATATTGCCAATTTTATCAGAGGATAATATATGAATAATTTGATTGCTCTGGGACTTTGTTTGTTGTTTTTCTTGGGCGCCTATAAGGTTAAGCGTACATATTATGCATTAATATTTCTATATCCATTCTTGCCACATTATATTGGATTTGGTATCGGTTCAGAAGGGTTTGCGCTCTCGTTGAATCGAGTTTTCATATCCATATTGTTTTTGGCAAGCATCGTATTTTTACTACAGAACAGGCGCGTTACTGTCAAGATTGCAAATGAAATATGCAGGAGAAATCAAGGACTTATTCTCATGATGTGTATTTTGTTTTTGATTAAGATACTTTCCGTATCCGTCAACACTCCGGCTCTTTATAAATATGCTCTCATATTCAATGACTTTCTCTACACAATGGGTCTATTTTTTTTGACGGTTCTTTTCATAACCTCTGAAAATGACATTGGCCAATTAGTTAAGGTGATGTTTCTTAGCTACACTACAGTTTTATTTTTGGTGATCATAGAGGTTTTTGTTCATAAGCCACTGTTGAGTTTTTTGGCCTCAGGTGAGATTTTATTGCTTAGAGATATCTCAGAGGGTTTTGAAAGGGGTGGAGTGTATCGTGCGATAGGGGAGTTCAAAAATCCTGTGGTTCTGGGAGAATTCTTGGTCGTTCTATCTCCAATCGTAATTTCTTATGTATTTAGAAGTGGTTTCCCTAAATTTGTAAAAGTGGTGTATCTGATTCTGGTGACTTTTGCGATTTACAGTACAGGCGCAAGAGCCGCATTCGTCTTGTCAATAGTATTACTGTATATATGGCTGCTTTATAATCTATATATAAGAAGTTCTCATGGCTTGCGTATTTTTTTGAGATTCATTAATGTTTTTTTAATATTTTGTGGCACCGTATTATCTTACAGTATGATTAACAAAATTATCTCTTCCTTTTCGGGTAATTACTCTGACTATATAGCAAGTGAGGGCAGTTTGATTTCCAGAGCGCTTCAATTTATTTATGTTCCTAGTAAAGTGATAGAGTCTCCATTTTTGGGTTTTGGGAGGCAGAGAAATTTTACGTTTTTGTTTGATGGCGCCCTTGCTTTGGATTCTTATTATTTTATAGTCATATTAGAGATCGGTGTGGTAGGGCTATTGGCTTACCTGGTGTTTTATTATTATGCAATCAAACTTATGCCAGAAGTATTTGCCGCTAAGAATAGGCGGTTCTATTCGGTGCCGGTAATAATGAGCATATTTGCGATAATGATATACCAAGTTTTCGTGGCAATACCCACAGTGAATGCATATCTGTATATATTTATTGGATTGATGGCAGTGATGAAGAGTTGGACATATACAGGAAAAGCAAGAAGATGAAAGTTTTATTGGCGCACAACCAGTTCAACCAAATAGGTGGTGCTGAGGTTTTTTATCACGAAGTTGGGCGCGTTATAAAAGAGCATGGCCATGAAGTCGCTTTTTTTTCCGCAGCAGAGGAAGGTGTGGATTCATCATGGGCTGGGTATTTTCCCAGGGTTTTTCGATATGATGGCGGAAGTCTTTTTTCCAAGTTTATTAACATCCGAAAGTTTATTTATAACCGAAACGCCAAGGTTGCAATGACAAAGCTGATACAGGATTTCAAGCCAGATATCATACATGCATTTGCAGTGCATGTGAAACTTACTCCCGCTATCTTGGATGCAGCTCGTAATGCGGGTGTTCCAGTAGTGATGAGCTGTAATGATTACAAACACATTTGCCCAAACTATAAGCTATACCATCATGGGCACATTTGCGAGGAATGCAATGGGGGGCGTTTTTACCGTGCAACGGTGAATTGTTGTTGCCATGGCTCCCTGGCGTACAGCCTTGCTTCTACATTGGAAGCCTACGCACATTCTTGGATGAATATTTATCGAAAGAATGTACACACCCTTTTGTTTGCTAGTGAGTTTATGGCTAGGAAGACGACAGAATTTTGGGGAGCGAATAGTTTCCGCTGGCGGATGTTGCGTAATCCTTTTAATACTCCCAAACATCTTCTAAACGGTAAGGTGGGAGATTATGCGCTCTATTTTGGGCGCCTTATTGATGAAAAGGGTGTGGATGTGCTGCTGAATGCCACGTCCATGGTGCCGGAACTTCCCTTAATGGTCATCGGTGATGGTCCAGATAGGGAAAAACTGGAAAAACAGGCTATGTCAGCAGGATTTTCAAATGTACGCTTTGTTGGACCGAAGTGGGGCAAGGAATTGAATGGTTTGCTGCGTGATTGCCGTTTTGTGGTGGTGCCTTCTCTGTGGTATGAAAATTTTCCCTATGTGATTTTGCAGGCATTTGCAGCCGGTAAGCCCGTAATTGGATCCAACCGAGGCGGCATTCCTGAATTGGTGATTCACGGGCGACATGGTTTGATCTATGAATCGACAAATGCTCAGGCGTTGGCATCAGCAATGCAAACGCTCGCCGACTATGATGACCAGTTTATCATGCACATGGGCGAAATGGCAAAGAATTTTGTAAAGACTGAATTCAACGATGATGTGTTTTACAAACACCTCATGGAAATTTACAGGGAGGTTTTGGCATGAAGTCCCTTGTGTTGGGTGGGAATGGTTTTATTGGTTCTCATGTTGTGGATCACTTAAAGGCTGCTGGTCATGCAGTTCGTGTGTTGGATCGCGCGATGGAACGGTTCCGCGCCCCAGTTCCAGGGGTGGATTATCGTTTGACCGATTTCAGCGACGCCACAGTGCTGGCAGAGGCATTGGAGGGTATAGATGTGGTTTTTCATCTGGTCAGTACTACTGTCCCCTCTACTTCAAACCTTGATCCGCTGAGTGACATTCAGAGCAATCTCGTGGACAGTGTTCGATTACTGCAATTGATGGTACAGCAGCGAGTTCCTAAGATCGTTTATCTTTCCTCCGGGGGTACGGTGTATGGAATCCCTGAAGTGATGCCTGTTCCGGAGAGCTATCCCTTGCGGCCTATTTGTTCCTATGGCATTGTAAAAGCTGCCATTGAAAATTACTTGCACATGTTCCATCATCTGTATGGTTTGGAATATGTGGTGTTGCGTGCTTCCAACGCTTATGGCGAACGACAAGGGCATATGGGTGTGCAAGGAGTAATTGCCACCTTTATGTTTGAAATTTTGAAAGGTGAACCAATAGAGATTTGGGGAGATGGCAGCGTGGTGCGTGACTTCATTTATGTAGGTGACCTTGCGGAATTGTGTATTCGAGCAGCAGTAAGCAATGTTTCTGGTATCTTCAATGCAGGTAGTGGGCAAGGATATTCCATTAACGAGGTTCTGGATGCTATTGCTATTGCTTCTGGAGTTTCTGTTACACCGCAATACAAGCCGGGAAGAGCTTACGATGTCCCTCACGTGGTTCTCGATATTTCTCGAGCAAAAAAGGAATTTAGATGGTCACCCAAAGGAACTTTCATTGAATGTATTAAACTTACTTGGGAATGGTTTAAAAAATATTTTTATAATAAGAGTTAATGATTTTTGAAAATCACAATTTTTCCGAACGGAGATAGTAGATAATGCAAAAGGAATATGAGAAGAGAAAAATAATTTTTATTGTTGGTAATAGCAGAAGCGGGACTACTATGATGGGAAGAATTTTAGGCAAGCATTCTAAAATATTCGCATTTCCTCACGAGATACATTTTTTTGAGAATATGTGGATTGAAAACGACAAAAATAAAAAGTATTTTTTTAAGGAGTCAAGTTGGTTCTTTGCTAATTTATTGAGTATATCAAGGATAGGCTTTCTTAAAAGAAGGTATCCGGAAAAATTTATAGAGGAAGCCACAAAAGTTTTAAAGGGGGAAGACCAGAATGAATTTCTCTTAATAGAATTATTCAGGTTGTTTTTGTTTTATGAAGCAGAAAAGAATGGAAAAAAGATTCCTTGTGATCAAACTCCAAGGAATCTTTTTTATATAAATGAAATTTTAAAGTACTTTCCTAATGCCATAATTATAAACATGATAAGAGATCCGCGAGATGTTTTACTATCTCAAAAAAACAGGTGGAGATTGAGATTTTTAGGACATAAAGAATCCATAACAAGATATGAAACTTTAAGGTCGTGGATAGACTATCACCCAATAATAACAAGTTATTTATGGAAACAGTCGATATTAAAAAGTATTGAGTTCAAAAGTCAGAGAAAGTTATATAATGTAAAATTTGAAAATTTTGTCAGGACACCATACTTAGAACTTCAAAGATTATGTAAATTTCTTAAAGTAAAATTCGAAGAAAATATGCTTTTAATTACTCAGGTAACATCTTCTTTCAACAAATTTAATCCTAAAAAATTAGGTATAAATGAAAATACGGTAGAACGGTGGAAAAAAGGGGGGTTAACAAAAGCAGAGTTATTTATTGTTCAAAAAGTAAATGGTGAATTAATGAGAAAATTTGGATATGTTTTCAGCCAAGTAAAGCTAAATTTGGTTGTTTTTATGAAGTTTTTATTTCTTATGTTATTGCTGCCATTTAAAATGACGCTTGCCTTTTTATTTAATATAAAAAGAAACAGAAATATATTCTATAGTTTAAAAAAAAGAATTAAACTAACTTTTAAGGTTAAAGAATAAATGAAAATTGCAATACTTGGTACACGCGGAATCCCAAATAATTATGGTGGATTCGAGCAGTGTGCTGAAAAATTGGCATTGAGTTTTGTAGAAAAAGGAAATGAAGTAGCAGTATATAATCCAGCCTCTAATCCATATAAAAAAAAGTCATGGAATAACGTTAGAATAAAAAAGAATTTTTATAATGAAAAGAAATTAAAATTTTTAAACCTGTTTCTGTATGATTATCTGTGTTTAAAAGATGCTGTAAAACAGGATTATGATATTATCCTTGAGTTGGGATATTCTCCCTGTTCCATTTTTTACTATTTAAAAAAAAATAGCAATGCAAAAATTGTTACAAATATGGATGGTTTGGATTGGAAGAGAAGTAAGTGGAATTGGATTGCAAAAAAAACATTAAAATATTCGGAAAAACTGGCTGTTAAAAAAAGTGATGCATTGGTTGCTGATAATCCTGGAATGGGGGATTATATATTTAAAAAATATGGAGCTAATAGTTGTTATATCCCTTATGGAGCTGAATTATATGGTTCTTCTGATAAAAAAGTTTTAAAAGAT
>JAUWNO010000298.1 GCA_030612605.1 Armatimonadota bacterium | reverse complement strand
TTTCTGTTCAAAATTAACTACATAAAATCTCTGTTCATCTAAAAGCAGGTAAGTTACACCAAATAACACATTTTTCGATGGTAGTAACAGAAAAACTGCATTTTCATCAAATCCAAGTTTTACCTGATAACCGGATTTAATAAGCATAAACCAGACAAAAAGCCTTTTAAGATTTTTGGAGTTATCAGTTAGCTTTTTTCCAACTTTATTTAAATAGAGACAGTATCCCCAGTCATTCAAATTCATCTGATTTTTATATTCTTGAGCTTGTTTTAAAAATGGTTCGTAATCGGAATTGCTGATTTTATACCAGAAATCTGCGATTGCCTTTTCATTCAAAGGTTCTTTTAAAGCATCTTTGAGATTATTAGAATAATTTACATTCAGATTCAAACCGAAAAAATCCACTTCAATTCCTTTTTCTTCCTCAGGTTCAATGTAAGCTTGTGATTCTTTTTCCTGAATTTCTTCCTCTTTGAATTCCAATTTCGGAACCTTAATATCTTTCACAATATTGGAATCAGGAAATTCTTTGGGAACTGTGATTTCTGTTTCTGGAACATCTACAGGTTTGGGAATTTCATCTGTTTTGATTCCTTTAAATGCGTCAAAACTTTTCCATTCTTTTTCCAGGAATTCAACAAAAGCTTTATCCTGGGCATCTTTGTATTGCCTGTATTGTTCCTCTTGTTTTTGTTTCCACAGTTCGTAGTCAGATTGAGCAAGTATGTTGATACTTAAAACTACAAAAAATATTAATAACAAAACTATGTACATCCTTTTCATAGTGCTTATCTCCTTATCTTTTTTAATTTCCGGTTTATTTCTATCAATGAAGCTAGCTTCTTTTTCCTGAAAGATTCGATTTGCTCTTTTGAATAAATTTGATATCCAAATTCCATTAAAGCAAAAAATCGTGCCAGGTTTTCATCCGGAGTCAGATTCCTGTCCTGCTCTTGCTCCCACTGATTGAATTTATTCATTCTTTCCAAGTAGAGTTTTATTTCGGTTTTAGTTTTAATATTTTTCATTTTTCATATCCACAATTCTTTGATAAATTGAAGGCACTTCCAACCATTCAGAAAATTGTTTGCAATGTAAAAGAAGATAATTCCAATCAATTTTATTCTTTTTTATTTTGATTAATTCGGTAATATCCAGCCAATCTTTTTCTCTTGTTGAAATAGCTTTCTGAATTATCAAATCTTCAATTGTGCAGATTTTAAATTTAATATCATTAAACTTCACTTTCTTTGCCCTCTTGATAGCATTGATTTCAAAAGGCAATTTTGCCAAAACTAAATCGATATTAACTCCATCAATTACAATTGGCAAAACTGATGTATCGTTAACAAATTGGACTGGATTTATAGTTTTTATCGTTCCAATATCTGAGATTTTTTTAATAAAGGAATTCAGCTCTTTTTCAATAATATTTATTTTTATATCGATATCAAATGTCTGGCGTGAAAAACCATAAAAAGCTGTGGCAATTCCACCAAAAACCATGTAAGTTAGATTATTGGATTCTATAAAATCGATTACTTTTTTTAAAGATTCAAAAAGATTCATTTTCACCTACTGATTTTTTTACCCAATCAGATCTGACTCGCAGCGACTTGTCCGGGAGTAATAAAATGAAGACTGAAGCGTGAGTTGGGAATGATGACACTGCCAAATGTTCTCAACTCGCACTTCGTCACGATTTAGTCCATTTTTTAATTCGGGAGATTTTGCACTCTATCTTCTTTTTTCCTCAACGATAATTCTTTCGATCAAATTATCAAGATGCTCTCTGTCTGTCTTTGTTAAATATCCAATTTTATGAATTATCATGTTAGTTTCGATAGTGGCAATTGCTGATTTAAATATTGATTGTTTTAAAAGCCCACATTTTTGCCAGTCCAATATTTTCGGTTCAAATTCTAACTTTGTATCAATTTTACTTGAGATTGCTAAAATAAAAATAGTATTTCTACTATTTTGGTTGAAGAAAGAATTCGATACAACTACTGCTGGTCTTGCTTTATAAGCTTTTATATCCGAGAATGGAAATTTAACAATTACAATATCATATTTACTGTAAAAATTTGTCATATACAGCATCCTCTTTATTATTCCATATCTCATTAAATTTTTTCTCTGATAATCCGGACATCGCTTTATTTTCATCTATCCGAAAAGCTTTTTTCTTTAGATATTCAAAATAGTTATAAGTTTCTTTAATAATACCAATTGGTGCTTTTCGTAATTCTGATATTAAATTGTTTTTTAAGACTATTTCTTTTGACATAAATCCTCCTATGTTTTACTCAACCTAATCAAACCCGACTCGCAGCGACTTGTCCGGGCGTAATGAAATGAAGACTGAATCGCGAGTTGAGAATGATATTCTTGTTCCCATGCTCCCGCGTGGGAACACGTCTTATCCACGCTCCGCGTAAGATCTTACCAACTTTTTTGACGCAGGAGCGTCTTACAATTGCATTCCAACGCAGGAGCATTGGAACGAGAGTATAAAATCTTGTTCATTTTTATGAAATTACGTTTGATTTGTAAAGAACTTACTTTCCCCACTTAAAAATATTCAGGATTCCCAATAAAGTCACAACAAAAATATAAACCGGTTGCAGGATAAACCAGAAAGGAAAAAAAAATTTACGAGTTTTCTCATTTGGAAAAATTCTGTATCCTTCTTTGATAAACAGAAAATCGAACAAAGCTTTAATAAGTAGAATTCCCACACCAATTTTCCAATTAAAGAAAAACAAAACAATTGGCAGAAAGGCTAAAAAGAAGACACTCATCAAATAAACAAAAAATTCCGGATTCATCATTATCTGCCATTTCATATTAGAAGCCCAGCGACTGCGCTGATTCAAAAGTTGAGCCAACCTTTCAATCGGTTTGGTTAGCACAAAACTATGATTGGAAAAAGCAAACCGGATATTGAGATTCTGTTTTCTAAAAAGCTGCATCAAATTAACATCATCGCCGGAAATCAAATGTTTGATCCTTTCAAATCCTCCCATACTTTCAAATGCTTTTCGTGTGTAAGCGAGATTCTGTCCGGTACAGGAAAAATACTTTTTGGAAGAAATTGCTCCAGCTGCTGCGAACATCATAACCAGAAAATCAAAATGCTCGAATTTCTGTGAAAAAGCAACTTTATTCCTGTCATTAATTTTGGTTCTAGAAAAACCACAAACCATCTGGGTATCTTGGTTGAAATAAGAAACCATTGATTCAATCCAGAATTTGCCAACAATACAATCTGCATCTGTACAAAGAATTATATCTCCACTACTCGCATTTATTCCTTGAGCAAGTGCATTTTTTTTAGGAGAAATAACCTCTTCCCTATTCTCTACATTAACAAGATGAATATTATCCCATTTTTCTTTGAATTGCTTCACGATTTCAGCAGTTTTATCATTAGAATCGTCATCTACAATTATAACTTCAAACAGTTCTTTTGGATATGATTGATTCATCAAAGAAGTTAGTAATAGCGGAATATTTTTTTCTTCATTTCTAGCAGCGATAATTACAGAAACTTTCTTCTTCTGAAAATCTAATTCAATATCCTTTTTTTTAAGACC
>JAUWNO010000368.1 GCA_030612605.1 Armatimonadota bacterium | reverse complement strand
TTTCTGTTTTTGTTCCTTTCAATTCCATATTGTCCTCCATTTATTTTAATTTATTTTATTTATGCATTTTCTTTGTGACAAAACCACCAATCGAAGCAATCATATTTTTTCAGTCTTTCTTCTGCATCTTTTGTTGTATTTGCTGGTGGAATGATCACTCGATCTTTAATCAACTCATTATTGGGCCAGCCTGCTGGAATAGCAACTCCATTATTATCAGAAATCTGAAGAGCTTTCACTGCCCTGAGAATTTCATCCATATTTCTTCCGATCTCTTGCGGATAATAAATAGTAAGTCTGGTTTTACCTTTTGGATCAATTACAAATACTGCACGTACAGTATTGGTTCCTTTTCCCGGATGCAGCATTCCTAATTTCATAGCAACTGAATCATTCCCGGCAATGATAGGGAATTCAATATCTATAGCCAGTTTTTCTTTTATCCACTCAATCCATTTGATGTGAGAAAAAACCTGGTCGATCGACATTCCGACTAATTCACAATCAAGTTTTTTAAATGCTTCATAACGTTTTTGGAAAGCAACAAATTCTGTCGTGCAAACCGGTGTAAAATCTGCTGGATGACTGAAAAGAACGAACCATTTTCCTTTGAAATCTCCGGGAATGTTCATTGGTCCGTGTGTTGTCTGAACTTCAAGTTCAGGGAAGTCATCTCCTAATAGCGGCATATTAATTTTTTTTTCTTCCATTTCTCCTCCTTGTCGCGGCGTAATCTCGATTTATCGGATGATGCCGGACTTTATTCTTATTTTTTTTATTAAAATTGTGCATCCATTCTGAATTCTCCCACATCCAGCCAAAAACCGGAATTCGTCACAGAATCATATTGAGACTGCAAGAGATCATAATGAAATCGTTCTTCATCGCAAATATTGAGAACAATTTCTTTTGTTCGAGCATCATCAAGCTCTTTAGTAAAATTTTCAAAGAATAGAATTGCCTTTCTTTCAAGTTCCATGCCAATTTTTATTGCTTCGATTTCAGAAGCTCGACCCGCTTTTTCCAATCTCGAAGTTAACTCTATAATCACGGGGGAAATTGTTTTTGAAGTTTCACTTTTTACCAATTTGTCCCAATCCTCACCTTTGATGATTGGGTTAAAGATATTTTTGAAATCAGTCAGGTGGCGTAATTCATCATCTGCTAATTTCTGGAACATTTTTTTCCCCAGTTTATTGTGAGACATTTCTACTGCTTTCAAGAAAAAATTCCTTCCATCAATTTCTAACTGAATAGCTCCTATTGCCAACTTGATATGTTTTGAACTACTTTGCATAACTTCCTCCAGATTCTTTTATTTTTGCAACGAACAATTACTAACAAATACAAAAGAATAAGGGAATTGTTCGTTGCAAATTCTTTAACTTTTCCATAATCCGTGCAGATTGCACCATTCTCTTACTTCGATAATTTCTTCTTTCTTCACAGGAAAGAATGCTTCCGGTTTGTTATCAGGTTTTAGTTCCTGACGATATACTTTACAACAAGTCAGAACTTCGATGAATTTGATATAATGATTTTCCAACATTGGATGTTCCTGATTTTGACCAACCTTAACCAGAATTCCATCTTCTACTTCTTCCACAAAGGGTACATGTTTTTCAGTAGAAGCATCTTCTGTTTTTGCTACTAATTTTACCATTGGAATTCCACAGCAAACTAAAGTCGGTGCTCCTTCATTTAAGATTTCCACTACATTTCCACATATTTCGCAGAAATAGATTTCTCTTAATTGAGTCATATTTTTTCTCCTTTTTTTTAGCCGCCAAGAACACCCCGATACAGTTTACTCCGTTAAATTTTCTTCCATTTAACTGGGGTCGTTCCTCCTTACGGGGCAGGCGAAGTAATGCTAAGAATCAAAATAACAATATTTTTTCCTTAGTGAATCTTCGTGACCTTCGTGGCAATTTGTTTTTTTTTATTTAGTCGGTGGAACAAAAGTTCTAACTGCCAGCTCTTTATCCAGCATCAGCATTCCCTGACCTTTTCCACCGATCATTTTTAATTGGTTCAGAATTTTAGACATAGAAGCTTCCTCTTCCACCTGTTCATCAATATACCAATTTAGGAAGCTTCTTGCAGCGTGATCATTTTCCTTAATTGCTACTTCCATCAATTCATTTATTAATTTAGTTACATATTGTTCATGTTTGTAAGCAATTTCAAATATCTCAACAGGTGATTTGAAATCCACCTGAGGACAATCAATAGCTTCCAATATCACTCTTCCACCTCTTTCATTCACATAATCAAAGAACTTCATTGTGTGAAAGCGCTCTTCCTGAACCTGAACTTTAAAGAAATTGGCAAATCCATCCAATCCTATCGATTCCAGATAAGCTGCCATTGAAAGGTACAAATATTCTGAATAAAGTTCTTTATTGATTTGTTTGTTAATTGCATTTTGTAGTTTTTTTGAAATCATTTTTTTCCTCCTTGTTTTTCAACATTTCAGCTTTTTAGCATTTAGCAATTCAGCGTTTCAGCTTTTTAGCATTTTAACGTTTCAACTGACTCGCTGATCCGCTGACTATCTGACCAGCTAATTTCCCCTTTTCTTTTCCCAATAATTCTTCATCAGGAACATACTGCAATTTGATCTGCTCGAGCATTTCAAAGCTGCATTCTTTAAGAATATTTTCAACTATTCCGATGCTCTGTCCACCCCAGCCATACGAACCGAATGCAAGTCCAATCCTGTTTTTGGGAGCGAGTCCTTTCAAATAAGTCAGAAAAGCTGCAACTGTAGGAAGGATGTTATTATTCAAAGTTGGAGAGCCAACGCAGATATATTTTGCTGTGAGGATTTCGGTCAT
>JAUWNO010000008.1 GCA_030612605.1 Armatimonadota bacterium | reverse complement strand
AAAAGTATTCAGTAAATGTGCCTTGAGCCTTTTCTTCATCACTGGCGAAAGTTGTAGTTCCATGAATATCAACTTCTTCTGCTTCGTGCAACACTTCTCCCATATTTATCTGGATTGGACCTGTCAATGTTTTTGGAAGCGGTTTAGGTTCCCAATCTTTTTCTTTTTCATCTTCTTTAACATTAATCTTTTTAAAGGCAAAGGAACTTCCGAAAAGACGAGCATCAATAAAAGCATCGAGAAGAATATTAACGATTTCTTTTCCTTCAACATATTTTTTATTGTTTTTTTCAAGATAGTAAGCTACTCTTCCTGTTAAATTTGTTGTTCTTCCTTCAATTTTATCAACTAGAATCTCGTAGTTTCTATTGTTCGAGTCTTTCTTATATTTCAGATAGTCACGAATAAATCTTTTCAATCTGACATCTGTAACATAAAAAGTATTATGCGGTAATACACGAGGTCTGTTCTCATCCGGATCGCCATTTGGATTTCCCATTTTTATATCATATAGAAATAAGAATTCGTTTCTACTTGATAATGTTTGAATTTCTTTTTCTTCTGTCATTTTAATTCTCCTTTTTTTCTTCATCTTTTTTAGATGGAATTACTGTATTGCTCATAGATTGACCTAATAAAAGGAAATAATTTGTAGCAATACTATCAAGTTTGATATTATCACCCAGCTTAATTCCCAAGCTTCCAAGTTCTTTGATTACTTCTCTGACATTTTCATTTCCTTCTGCATCATAAGCTAAAAGCTTTTGACGAGTTTTAACATAAAGTTCAGGCAAATCAGCACCTTTTAAAGTTAATCTTTTTAACCAAGTGAGAGCATTTGAACTTACATTAATTTTTTTTGCTCCTTGAAGCAGTAGCAATCTGCCGTAAAGAACTCCTAAAGTAAATGCAAAAGCCTTTTCCATAGAATCGATACCTGATTCTTCAGCAAAATAAGGCTTTAACAATTCTGATTGTGGACAATAAATTTCTCCATTCATTTTCATAACCTCCATTTTTTTTAAATAATATAACCACCAAGCTAAATGACGTATCCAACCTGCAAAAGTTAGATAAGTTTTACCTTGCTTTGTTTTACCTTCATTTAAAAGTGAATAAGCATCACCTTTTTCTACTATCTCTTTTAAATAATATTCAGCAGTTATCATAATTTCAGTCCAGAATCGTTTTTCTTGTATTTTCGTTTTATGATAAATATTTCCTGCGATTTCTCGTCTTAAACGTTTTAGATTCTCACTCTTATTGATTTTTTTTGCTTTCTCACCTCCTGGTCTTCTAAATGTTAATTTTAATGAATTTAACGATAAATCTACTTGAGATAAATCATTAATATGATTTTCAGGGAAAATAGCACTTTTCCACTTTCTACTTTCTAAATTGAATTCAGAGATTTTTTTTAGACGAGAAGGAAGGACATCTTGTATGCTTCCTTGTAAATCCTCAATTGATTGTCCGATTTTCAACCAATAGAAGTTTAAATTTAAAATTGCTTTTTCTTCTAATAATACTTTCCAAAGTCTTTCCTCCACAGTTATAGTTGATTCCTCTGACAATGAAATGACATTATTTATTCTTTTTAAAAGTTTTTTTCTATTATCCAAATTGTCAGATAACTCTGGTAATATCAATGTTTTTTCTCCAGCAATATACATTTGATATGGTTTTCTTTTTGTTTGTGGATTTTCTTTTAATGTATGATTTTTAAAAATGTAAATCAAATCTGCACAATCAGAACATATTGCAAAATTTTTCCACGCATTTTGAAGTTCTAATCCACTAAATGAACCTATTCTATCGATATTCCCTAAATTAATACCTGCACCTTTTAATCCATTTGCATAAACTTCAATATTGCTCTTTTCACAAAGTGAGCAAGTTTTATCAAAAACTCTATCCAATTTATTGGGCATATATTTTTCTTTAATAAGATTTTCTTGTAAATATTGAGAATACTTCTTTGATTCACCTGGTAATTCATTATTAGAATTTCTAATTGCAATAATACTATCCTTGAAATTATTGCCTTCTTTTGCAATCAAACAATCTATCGGATTATTAAAGTTTTTTTCTTTCCAAAGTACTACATCTTTATTTAGAATATTAATTTTGGGTCTCTTTAATATTTCTATTATATCCTCAAAGTAATCGGAATAATCATTTTCTGATTCAGCTATAATTTGCCATTTTTCAAGTGTCTTTTTCATTATTTTTGGTTTAGGGCTAAATCCTTGTTTTGCTGAATAACCCAACTTCAAAATCGGTCCAATTTGTGGAGAATTGCCACTTGAGGGCTTAACAAAAGGATACTTATCAGTTTCATCTTTAATTTCTGATGCAATTACATTTAATAACTCTACATCATTTTTATCTGCTTCTAAAATCAGTACTTTTCTGTCTGAAGGAATCGCTTCTATTAAGAATGGTAAAATTTTATATGGATTTTTTTTATTTATTTCCGAAAACCATTTTTCCAGATTATTAATATCTTCTTCATTTCCTATTTTTTCATATAAAAAGTCTAACGCCAATTTTTGCATTGCATTTATCACCCTTCACCTCCTGTTTCGCTCAATTCTTCTAATCCTTCTCACGACATCTTTGATCATCAATCCGCCGGCAACAATATGCTCACAGATTTTACCTTCTCTCTGATAACTGCAATTGCATTCCGAATCTAAAATATCTTTAGAATTGATTTTTACAGAATACATATTATCTTCATCCAAATAGACTTCGAAGTGGAAATATTCCACATCGTCGGTTTTTTCGTGTTTTACAAACTCAGCCATTTCAGAATTATAAAGTGCAACACCGGAAATATAATTTCTGTGTATAGCAAATCTTTCAATTTGCTTGGATGTTATTCCCATTTCTCCTCCTCCGAAAGCGACGATGCGCATCGTCGCCAATGGTAATAATGTTTGCATGAAATGTGTTGCCGTCATTCTGAATGCGACGTTTGCCAACGAATGCGACGTTTGCCAACGAATGCGACATTTGCCAACGTCGACTACAGGCAAACCTTCTTCACCACTCCAAACCCGCGGGCACTTTGTTTTCCCAAACCCATAAAATCCGGTATGTGGAAGTTGGTCATGAATTCCCCGCTGAAGCAGAGCATTTTCTGATTTTTAAAATTTATCCGTTTGGGTTTGAAATATCCTTCCACTTTTACATTTTCAATATTGTCTATCCAGTAGTTAAAGCCTTTGGAAAGAGATTTAAAATTTTCGCGCAATAAATGTTTTAAGAAACCTTGTTGTTCAAATTTGTTCAATCCGTTATATTTCCCGTAGTTCTCTTCTTTTAAAGCCATCCAGGGTGAAATGAATTTGTAATTAATAAATTCATCTGAAACTCCAAAATCATATTCTTTCAAACAAATCTCTTTCTCATTGATCGTATATTTGCGATTATCGATTATCATTTCATTGAGTTCAAAAAAGATTTTCTTGAGAATATCGATACCTTGATTGAAACCTATTAAGGCAGGATGTTTATCGATAATGCGATATTGAACTTGCGGAAATTTGTAAGAATATTTTCCATCCGGCAGGTGATTATGGAATTCTGTATTTTTAGGAAATTTTTGAGAAAAATAACCTCGAAGTTTTGGCAGATCAAATTTTGTAAGATACACATCAGAAAAAATTATCGTTATAATTTTTATCTTCATAAAATACCTCAATCTTGTTACAATTCAATTCCCAGTATAGAAACTGGTGTAGTTTTGTACCGTGCAGAAAATATTAATTACTGTATTTTAAGTCAAGAAAAACAGAAGACCCAAAACCAGTGGGAAGTTTTACCAATTCAACTAATTCAACATGTTCAACCATTCCGAAGGTCGAACACGAGATTACCATTATCGGGATAAACAGATCCGGTGTGTATCCTATATGCTGCAATCTCCGGAATCTTCGCTGCCTTTGTTCTCAGTTTTTCCATCACGGATGAAGTTAATTTCTGTTTATTACGTTTGACTTCAAATAAATAGGCATCCTTTGTATCATCTTTCAAAACTATCACATCCACCTCAACCTCACCTTTCCTATCCCAATAATTACCAATTCTGGTAAAGTTGATTTTTAAGGGATTCTCTTCGATTATTGTACAGATCGCCATTTTTTCCAGCATTCTGCCGCTGAATTGTTCCAGATTTGATAAAAGACCTTTAACCGCCTGTTCCTTTTGCCCGATCTCTTTCAAATATCTCCTGGGTTCCACCAAGGCAAACCAGAAGGTAAAAAAATTATCCCGTAGATAATACCGTCCTTTCCGTGAACCGATCCTGCTCTTTTCGGTAACGGGAATTCTCCGTTCGATAAACCGATAAATATCTTCCAACTTTTTCAAATATGCACTTGCTTCCTTGATACCTGTAAACTGCTCGATCTCGCTTAAGATCCTGCGTCCTTTGGCAATGGAAGAAAGCACTGAAAAATAGGAAACATAGTCCTTACCAAACTCTTCACGCAAAATGTTTTCTCCCTCTTCCCATATCCAGTCTTTTTCCAGGAAGAGCTTTCTTATACGGTGTGAAAATAATTTATCTTTGTAGAAATCGATCTCTTCCCAATATTTTGGCACACCATCGAATATTGCGAAAAAGAATAACTTTTCTTTTTGCGAAGTAATTCCCTGATCTTTAAGAAATTGTGCCTGATCTGTTAGAGAAAGATATGATAAATTAATTATTTCGGATGCTCTTCCGAAAAGAGGTTCTTTTGCTCCCTTGAATATTCTCTCCATCAAGGAATGGGAAGAACCACTTATTATCAAGAAAAGCGCTGAATCATCTTTCTTTAGATCATATACTTTTTGAAATATCGAATAAACTTCGGGATTTGTATATGAAAAATTTTGAAATTCATCGAAGATCACAATGAGAGGATTCTGTTTTGAATAGTCGAACAGGAAATTAAGAAAATCTTCTATATCCCGGAATTCACCAAAAAATACATCACCCAATGCTTCTTTGATCTGAACCGACCAATCCCGCAGCAATTCAGTCACTTTCTTTCTGGTTACAAAAAAATAAAGACGGGGAAAATCTGACGTCGCTTCCAGAGCCAGCCTGGTCTTCCCGATTCTTCTACGACCGGATATTACCAATATTTTGGAAATTCCTGTTTTTACCTGATTCCAGTAACTTCTTATTTTATCGATCTCTACATTTCTTCCATAGAATTTCATAAGCTAACCTCCATTAGGGTAACCTGCGTTAGGTTAGTAAATTTTGTCAAGGAGAAGTTTGGCTGAGTGATAGACTGGGAAATAGGGAGCATTGAATATAATTCTGTTTTGAATCCAAAGTTTTTCCCAGTGCAACTAATTCAACAAATTCAACCAATCTATTCTTCTCCATCAAAATGAATTTCGTTCAAATCCCAAAATTGCAAATTTTGATAACGTTCCGTCGTAACACTTTTCTTTATCTTTTTATTAATTTTTCCCATCATTTCGATGTCTGTATTGGTTTCTTCCAATTTGCTTTGTTCAATTGCAATAATATCTTTGAGAGCTAAGATTCTATATTTGATGTCTTCTTTTTCCGACACACTAAGTTTTTCTTTTTGAAGTTCGGTTAAAGCATCTAATTCGATATTGTATTGTTGAAGACGGAACTCAAGAATCTGGCATTTTCCCATTAACTCCACAATTTCATCTTCCTTCCTGAAATACAATTTGAGAGCGATCATATCTCTTTCTTCTTTTTCATTATTCGAACAAAGATAGTGGAATTTTCCTTCATCGATGGCACATTCCAGCCACTCAACTTCTTTTGCTCTTTCACTTTGTTTAAATTTTTCCAATAAATCCTGCGCTTCTTTAGTTGGCAAATGCCCCAGCGTCATACAGATATCTTCGAGTTCTTCTTTGCTTGTCTCTTTAGAAAAAAGTTTTGCTTCAAAGTATCTGTAATGAGCTTCCGAAAATTTCTTCGGGTCTTGAATATCTTTGTGTTGTGTCATTTGTGCTCCTTATTTTTTTTTGTTTCTGTTTCTAATGAATTCTTATATGAGAGTTTTGTCAAAGTAATCTTATTCTAAATCTTTTACAGTTTCGTTATTTCATTCCCAGCCGGCAACTGCCGGATTAGGAATGAGAAAGCTCACTCAATCCATTCCCAGCCGTGACCAAGTTAAATAGAAACAAAAATTTAACGTGTTCAAAACAGCTGGGCTATTAAATCTGATTTTACAAAATAGCGTACACCAAAGGCGTATAAATCTTTACGATGCATTATTCTAACGCATATTTCTTAATGAAAAAACAGCATATAACGGAATATTAACAAAATTATCGTGTTGCAAAAAATTTCTGGGTGAACAACGATAAATCAGTTTAGGTTTATATTTATCTGCATAACTTCTCAGGCTTTTAATGTTTCTGTTAAAACCGCTTTTTACTTCCAAAGGATAAATATTGTTGCCTTTTTGAAAAATAAAATCAACTTCCGCATCACTTTTTGAAGTCCAATAAAACAGATCTTTATGCTCAGAGGAAATGAGTTCGGAAGCAACGAAATTTTCTATAAAAGCTCCGTTATATTCAGAGAAAATATCTGTCGGTTTGATAATAATATCAGAAGAAAGATTTAACATTGCTCCCAATAATCCCGAATCAATTAAATAAATCTTAAATTTGGAATAATCAGCGTAACCTGCAAGCGGGAGTTTCGGTTTACTGATATTATAAACTACGTTTATCAATCCTGCTTTTCTCAGCCATTCAATAGTTTGCTCAAATGTAGTTGCGCGAGCTTTTTTACGTACATCACTGAACTTAAATTTTTTATTCTCTTTTGCCAATTGGTAAGGTATGGAATTCCATAATTCGGAAGTTTTAATAGCTTGAGATTTCTCGGTATATTTAGAAAAATCTCTTTTATAAGCTTCAAGTATTTCGTTTTGTATTTTTCTGACAGTATTAATATCCTTATTATCCAAATAATCCTGTAATACTTCCGGCATACCACCGAGATAAAGATATAGTTTTAAGTGTGAAAGCAATTTCTCGTGTATCAATTCGATAAAAGGTTCTACCGGAGTTTTGCTTATCAGAGTATCAGCGAGCAGCTTTTCTCCGAATGCATATAAATATTCAAAAAAAGACATCGGATACAATTTCATAAAATTTACTTTCCCCACCGGAAAACTGCTTTCTTTTCCTACACTTACTCCCAATAAAGAACCGGCTGATATTATATGAAACTCCGGTGTCTCTTCGCAAAAATATTTTAAACTTGTTAATGCTTTAGGTGAAGCTTGTATTTCATCAAAAAAAATCAAGGTATCATCAGAAGTTATTTTTTGCCCGAGATAAAGGCTTATGTTATCGATGATCTTTTCCGGTTTCAGTTCTTTTTGGAATAAACTACTGAGTTCCGGATTCTGCTCGAAATTAAGATGAATGAAATTTGAATATTCTTTATGTCCGAATTCATTAATGAGATAAGTCTTTCCAACCTGACGCGCTCCTTGTAACAAAAGGGGTTTATGTTTGCTGTCATTTTTCCAGGAAATTAATTTATCGTATATACTTCGTTTCATTTAATTACCTCCCAAAAAGTGCTGCAAACATCAATAAATATCTCCCAAAAAGTGTAAAGGAATAAAAACTTATCCCTCAAAAAGTGTAAGATAGATGGGAATTTATCCCCCGAAAAGTGTAAAAAAGATTCCCGCTTTCGTGGTTGCCTTTCTTTGCGTCTTTGCGATGAAATTCTATTCCTCACAATCCACGCACTCCTTATAACTCAAGTGCGTTTTGAATCTTGTAACACCGATCCTGCCAAACAAGGAATCGATCAAAGAATAGATAACCGGTATCAGGAACAGTGTCAAAATAGTAGCAAAAGCCAGTCCGAAGGCTATACTTACAGCCATTGGTTTCCAATCTGCAACAGCTTCCGCAGTGGAGAGTATCATGGGCATCAATCCGAAAATAGTAGTAACAGATGTGAGGATGATGGGTCTGAGACGAAGTGCACCGGCATTGATAAGTGAATTCCAGCGGTCCACTCCCCGTTCACGTTCCCTGTTCACGAAATCCACCAGAACCAGCGAATCGTTCACAACCACACCGGCAAGTGCCACAACAGCCACCAGGGAATTGAGAGAAGCAGGTAAACCGGTAACCAACAGTCCCACGATAACGCCGATCAAGGAGAAGGGGATGGTCATCATCACTATGAATGGCTGAACATACGATTTGAACTGAGCAGCGAGGATGGTGAATATCAATAGAATTGCAACCCCAAAAGCCAGGAAGAGAGAGTTATAAGATTTTCTCTGTTCCTCTGCAACACCGCCAAATTCAAGTTGATAGCCGGGAAAACGCTGCTGGAAATTTGAGAGAGTTCCTTTTTCTCCTGTAATTTTGCTTCCCATAAGTATCTGCACTACTTCATCTGTGGTTCTCTTTTTCGTTTTATTACCTACCTGGTAGAATGAATTATTACCAGTAACAGTAATTATCCGTTTTTTATTACGATGGTTTATCTGAGACAATCCTGATATGATCTCAAATTCTGCCAGATCTTTCAAAGCTATCAAATCACCCCTCATAGTACGTATCTTCAAATTTTCCAGGTTATTCAGATCATCGATTTGATCTTGCTGCAAACGAAGCACGATATCATATTCATCTGTTCCTTTTCCTCTATATTTGGAAATTGTGGAACCATACGAAGCAGTACGCACTAAACCGGCGATCTGCGATACTGTAAGACCATATACAGCAAGCTTTTCGTGTCTTGGAATGATCTGTACTTCTTTCTTTCCGGGCATAAAACTATCTTCGATATCTGCAACACCCGGGATATTTGACAGTTCATCTTTAATGATATTCCCGATATATTCCAACCGCTCCAGGTTTTCTCCTTTTACTCTGATCTCAATATCATCTCCCGTAGGAGGTCCCTGGCTTGGTTTTGCAAATTGATATGTGTATAATCCGGGAAGTCCCTTCAGAAAAGAGCGGATAGAATTTTTTATCTGATCATGCGAGAACGTCATATCATCGATATCTCTCAGATCTATTCTTAACTGAGCATTGTTTGTCTTTGTATCCCAGCGATGATTTCTTGCCATCATTCCCACTGTGGTCACAACTGCTTCAATATCCTCTCTTTCTTTCATAGTGCGAATATATTCTTCTATATTGGAAACCACTTCATTAGTTACATCCAGATTAGTTCCAATGGGTGTTTGTAAACGAAGTATGATGGTTTTGGGAGTTTGTGAGGGAAAAAATTCAAAGGGAACAAGCCTGAATACAATTGTCATAATCGAGAGGATCAAAGCTGTAACTACAGCGAGAACCGAAAGAAAACGATGACGAAGCACAAATTTGATAGCCCGCTTATATTTTCTAACCAGAGCATCATGAATTTTGTGAGGTTTCTTATTTTTGGAAGTAACCGGTTTTGAAAAATCTGCAATGTGAGACGGCAGAATAACCAGGCTTTCAAACAATGAAGCTAATAAAGCCAATGAAACAACTATCGGTAAAACCCGCATGAATTTCCCCATCATACCCTGCATCATCAGCATGGGAACAAAAGCCGCTGCTGTGGTACTTACCGCTGCAATAACAGGCCACATTATTTCCTGTGTTCCCTTGATGGCTGCTTCTTTAGTAGACATTCCCATCTCTACATATCGGTGGACGTTTTCCAGCACAATGATAGCATCATCAACTATCATTCCTAGAACCAGAACCAGTCCGAATAGTGTGAGGGTATTCATTGTTACGTCAAAATACTGCATCAATATAAAAGTAAGAAGAAAACTGAAAGGGATTCCAAAAGCAGCGAATAGAGCATTTCTCCATCCCAAAAATATAAACAGGGAAATGAAGACCAGGATAACTCCGAAAAAGGCACTAGTACCAAGAGTATTAACGCTGTTTTTTACATCTATGGAACCATCATTTCTAACAGTAGCTTCCAATCCGGGAATATCATTCTTAAAATTTTCAATATAATTGCGAATATCTTCCACTACTTTGATAATATTACCATCAGCTTTTTTATAAACGAATAATGTGACGCTGGGATTTCCATCCAGTTTGGAAATAATGCTGCGTTCTTCCAGGGTATCGTTAACAGTTGCCACATCCTGAATTCTAATAGCACGTCCGTTCGCATCCATCCTGATGACCAGATCATTGATCTCCTGTGTATTTTCAAATTCACCTACAGTTCGAACAATGAATTCTGCTTTGCCGAATTTTACAGTTCCGCAGGGAACATTCATATTCCGCATGATAATTACATTTTGCAGATCGTTTAGAGACAGCCCGTATTCATCCAGTTTTTTAGCATCACCTTCAATCCATATTTCTCGTTCGCGTGTACCGTGAATATCTACTTTGGATACATATTCAATATCAAGAAAGCCATCTCTCAGATCTTCTGATATTTCTCTGATGGCATTCCCGGAAAAATCGCCACCGATAACAACTGCACACATCTCATTCACTTCCCGCATATTCAGACGAAGCATGTAAGGATCACTCGCATCATCCGGCAAATCTCTGACTTTATCCAATTCCGCACGCAAGTCGTTTTCCGCTTTATCGATGTCCGCATCAGGTTCAAAAACAATATAAATAACTGCTTTCCCTTCTGTGGCAGTGGATTCGATATAATCGATGTTATCTACATCCGTTATTTCTTCTTCTATTTTCTGAATAACCAACTGCTCCATTTCCGCAGAAGAAACTCCCGGATACATAACTACTATAATGAAAGAGCCAAAATCTACAGCCGGCATTTCTTCTTTTGGGATTTCGATCATAGTATAAATTCCCACGATAAAAACCACCAGCATTATCATATTTATCAGAACAGAATTATTAACTGAAAATTTCGCTATGGACATTATTTCTCCTTTTTTTTTCTAAACTTGATTTATCTCGAATTTATTCGTGATGAATTAAGTTTTGATGAATTTTAGTTTGGTTTTTATGAGCCTTTCCAAACTTAAATCAGGCCCGACTAAAGTCGAACTTAATTCAAGTTTTTTAAGAATCAAAAAGTAAGTTCTGAAATTCTTTTTCATCCAAATATTTCTCATAATCTTTAATCGAATCTTTATATTCAAAAATGGATTGAAAATAATTATCTCTTAATTCTTTATTGAAAAGAGAACCTTTCCTAATATTTATCCATTCCGGATAATTGGAAAATTTCCAGTTTTCTATTCTATCAACGAGATTCGCTTTAACCGGATTATAATGGATATAGCGACAAAGATGAATTAAATATTTTTCTTTTGATATAAGTTTATGTTGTAATTTCCCTTGAAATAGTTGCCCTTTTCGATTATATTTTTTATTGAAATTTTGCACATAATAAGAAAATAAATTATTAAAGATTTTATTTATCGGTTTTTCACTATCTTGTCTCATAAGAAAGTGAAAATGGTTGGGCATTAAACAATATGCAAAAATTGAAGCAGGATATTCTTTTAGGACTTCTTTTAATTTTGTTAGGAGCATAATATAATCGTCATCATTTTTGAAAAGCATCTCGCTTCCGATAACTCTATTATAAAAATGGAAATAATTGTTTATTTGAAACAATTCTTGTTTACATCTCATTTCTCCTCCATTTAAAACTTGATTTAAGACTGCAAGTCTTGAATTAAGTTTTTTAGTCTCATTCGGTTATTTTAAAAACTTAAATCAAATTTTAAGAACTTGATTTAATACCGTAGGTCTTGAATTAAGTTCGATCTCTTTTCATCATCATTTGATTGGATTTCGTTTCTTTTTTTTATCTGAAAAACTTAAATCAAGCTCGACTGAAGTCAAACTTATAATTCAAGTTTTTTACAATCCTTTCCTTATTTCCACGGAAGAACCATCTTCCAGGTTTTCCATACCTTCTATTACAAGCAATTCACCATTTTTTATTCCACTCATAATTATTACGTTCTCACCCGCTTTTTTCCCAATAGTAATCTTACGTTGCATTGCAATGTTATCCTCGATTATAAATACATATTTCTGATCGTATTCCTGAGCGATATTATTCAATGAAGTAAAAATGACATTCTCGTGAATATTGCTCTTTATGCGACCTTCTATCACCATTCCTGCGTAAAGTTTGCCTTCAGGATTATCCAAAACAATTTCCACCGGATAATTAGTTGCTCCGTTCACAGGTTTAATACCTTTTCCGGTAATTGTTCCTATAAACGTTTCAGGATGGGAATCGTGATATATTTCCACTTGCTGTCCTTTCTTAACATATATAATACCGCTTTCTCCGATTCCGGTTTTGATGACAAGTTTGCGTGAATCTACAATTGTGCAAACCTGCATACCAGCAGCGATTGTCTGCCCAATTTCAAGATTCATATCGGCAATATAACCTGAAACCGAAGCTGTAAATTGTGAGTTATCAAAGTTTAGTTGTACATTTTTCAGAATAGCCTTTGCACCATCAAAACCTGCTTTGGCAGCTTTGAATGAACTGGTTGCCTGAATATACTCGGCTTCGGAAATATTCTGTTCTTTATAAAGCTTTTCAGAAGCCTGCATCCGCATTTCTGCAACTTCGAGAGCTGCTTCTGATGCAAGCAAAGAAGCATTTGCCTGATCAAGTTGGTTCTGAAAGCTGGCATTATCTATGCGACCGATCGACTCACCTTTTTTCACCCAGTCTCCCAGCTTTTTGTAAATTTCAACCACTTCACCATGAGTCTGGCTGGAAAGCGTGATATCTGTTATTCCCTCCAGTTTCCCAGTAAAATTGATATATTCTTCCAGATTTTGGGGTGCTACTTTTTCTACCATCACAGAAATTGCTTTATCTTGCTGCTGTTTCGATTTTTTGTTAGATTTTTCTTCAGCAGGTTCACCTTTACTGCATGCTGACAGGATCAACATGATTACTATTAAACTTAAAATTATCTTTTTCATTTTTTCTCCTTGTCACGCCGTAGCTTTAACGTAGGCGGACGATTTTTATTTTAAACCACTGAGCACACTGAGCAAGACTTGACTCGCAATGAAAGAAGAGAATGTGAGTCGAGAATTGCTTACAGGTTGCTGACAGATTGTTCTCAACTCACGCTCCGCTGCGAGTCGAGTCCAACTCAACTTTCGGTGTTTAATTTTTTTGTGCTTTTTTGTGGCAATTTCATTTTTTTCTTTATCTCTATTTTAAATATTGCATTAATATCTGTTCATTTTCTACACCCATCAATTGCAGGAGAGATGATCTTGCCCTCAGGAAGTAATCCTTTTTGTTCCCAAATTGTATTTGGGAAAACAATTGTTGAAATATCCTTTGTTATTCATATTATGTATTTTCCTTTGAAAATTTGGTAGTGTGTAAAGAGTTTTGGAAAAGTTTCTTTGAATTTGTTAATAAAATTACCAACTAAATCTTCGAGATAAATGACTCTTATCTTTTTTTGAAATTGTAGTAAAACATCTTCTTTAATAAATTCTTCAAGTGTTTTATTATTTGTTTCAAATTTCTTAATAAGTCCTTTGTTTTCTTTCGGACAAATGAAAACAACATAAGTATCTTTGTTAAGATAAGATAAGTTTCTGATGATTTGATAATTATTCTTAAAATTAATATCAAACTTTGTATATTTTGATTGAATTATAGCTTCTATTTTCATTTGTTTTTTGTAAATTTTTTCATATTTTTCTTTATGGCTTTTATTAAGATCAGTTTTTCCAAAATCTTTTTCACTAAATTTTATTTCAAATAACATTTTTTTCCCATCATTTAATTTTATAAAAAAATCAAAGTTTGTAAATTCTTCATAACACAAAACTTTCTCAAACTGCAAATCCTTAATTCCACTTCTTAAATCCTTCAAGTTTAAATATTCAAAAAAAATATTTTTAATGTCTTTATTACCCTTGTTCAAAATCAAAGGAAAGAAAAGATTAAAACACATTGCTTGTGAAGAATTCAAATGATGAAAATCTGGATGTAATGTTATTTTTTTTTCATTATTATTCCAATAATTAAACCAGTAATAAATCCAAAATTCATCTCTGATTGTTTCCAAAATGTTCAATTTATAATGATGTTCGGGGAGTATATGAGGATACTCTTGTTTATTAGTTCTGTAAATCCCATTTTTTTCAATCTTTAAACACCTTTTTTTATAAAATGCCAAATGTTCCTTAATTTTTTCATCATAAGCCATAATTTCCTCCAATTTTTATTTTAATAATTCTAAAAATTCGTTTTCTTCTTCCACACCCATCAATTGCAGGAGTGATGACCTTGCTCTCAAGAAATCATAGATGCTCTTTATATATTGATTCCTGGAAGAAGTTAACATAACTTCAGCATCCAGAAGGTTACTGGTTGTAATGATGTTATTCCTGAATCTTTCTTCCATCTGAAGATATGTTTCCTCTGCAAATTCCAGAGCTTTTTTTGTTGCATAAACAGATCTGGCAGAAGCAACCAGATTGAACACAGAACTTTTCAAACCAAGCTCGATCCCATCTTCTGCTGATCTATAATTATAGTATGAAATCCTGTAATCATGCTTTGCTTTAACGTATCCTGCGACATTATCTGCTATGGGAAAAATCGGTAAAGATGCAATGAGCATTAATCTTTCCGAATCTTCGTAATCATCCTGAAAGTCGTATTTACTCCAGGTTTTGGAATAGGAAAGATTCAAAGAAGGGAGGAAATTTCCACCTGCCATTATCAGAGATTTTTTATTTATTGCCTCTGAAAGCTCTGCCATTTTCAAGGACGGATTATTCTCTTTGCTGATTTCGATTACTTCCGATATTAATTCATCTATCTGCTCAGGGTCTAAAGACTGGAAATTATTAAGATAATTTTCATACAGGTTTAAAGAAATTTTTTCTAAAGTATAATCAGGAGAGATCTGCAGGAAATTTGCCAGAGCAAGTTTGCTTATTGAAAAAAGATTTTCTATCTGGATCAGGCTGACTTCTTTGGAAGCTTTCTGGGATTGCAATTGAAGATAATCTGCTTTGGAAAGTGTTCCGGATTCATATCTCACCCTCGCTATTTCCAGTTGTATTTCCGATGACTGCAAATCTTTTTGAGCGGTTTCCAGCAAATCCTGGTTTTCCAGAACAGAAAAATATTTGGATTCAACATCTGTGATCGTTCCAAGCCTTTTGCTGAGATAAATAGCATCAGCAATTTTTGCAGCATCATTCTGAATGCGAGAACCAAGCCATATCTTTCCACCATTGAAAATAGGCTGCGAGATCGTGTATCCATAAGACCGTGATTCATCAGTTGTGAGACCGGGTCCCATTCCAAATTCAGGTTTATACTGTGTATAAGTTCCATCCAAATTTACTGATGGAATCAAACTTAAAGTAGATTTCCAGAAATCATATTTCGCAGATTTTTTTGCGTGTTCTTCTGCCAGAAGTTCAGGATTGTTCTTTAGTGCTATTTCTTTTGCTTCATTCAAAGTCAGGATCTCTGCTTTTAAAATAATACAAGATGTAATAAGGATCGTAATTAAAATTAACCTTCTCAAATTTCCTCCTCTTTGCCTTTAAGAACACGAAGTTACACTAAGTTTTTTTCTTCGTGCTTCTTTGTGAACTTCGCGGCTAATTACCTTTTTCATATTTTTTCATAAATTATGAGACACTATCCAGGAACACAAATTCATTTTCAGGTTTGAGGATTGCATTTCTCAGTTTTATCAGATTTCGCTTCTCTGCTTCATGCATCTCTTCACCCATTTCCATTAATATTTGAATATAAAATGGGATTTTCTCCTTTTCTTCTTCAGGAAGATTACACTTTTCTTTGTGATGTTTTATATGAATTGATATTTTATCTATTCGTTCATCTAAAAGCTGAAGAAATAATTTTTTAGTTATCCCATTCCCCATAAACGAAACAGCCATCCAGAAATCGACATTAAGTTCACTTTTGGATGCAAGAAAATATTTTAATATTTCTCGAAAATGCTGGATTCCTGTTTTTGTTATTGTGAATACCTTACGTGGCGGATTATTCCCTTCTACGACCTTCTTGCCGGCAATACATTTTTTTGTTTCCAATCGCTGCAAAGCTTTATATATAGAAGGCATTTTTATTCCAGCCCACACATCGAGTGCATGCATTTTTGTGAACTGGATAATTTCGTAGCCGTACATTGGTTTTCTGTTCAGAAATCCGAGTACTACCAGGTTTGATTTATTCATTAAAACCTCCTTTCCATTTTTTTTCAAGGGTTCTGCAAAATTCAATTTCTAACTCACCCTCGGTCTTCGCCAAGGCTACGCCCCGACAGGTCGTTCCCTCTCCGGCAGCTGCCGGATGGATGACTTCGATTTCCCCTTCTCTTGCAAGAGAAGGGGTTAGGGGATGAGTTGAATAATTTGGATTTTCTGATTTTTCTCAATATTCTCAAAAACACCCAATTATGCAGAACTCATATTAATTATTTTCATCTATAAGATATAGACAGAAAAATTCAGGAATCCTGCGTTTTATAAAATATTTTCTTTTCCGATATTCTACTTTCGAGTACCGAACAAAATTTCAAAGAAAATACTGTCAAGAAAAATATTATAAAGTAGAATAGTCGAAAGCAGAATAATCTAACTTATCATGGTTATTTCTGGATAAGAAAAAAATATATTTAATAAAAAAATAATGAAAACTGGCAGGAAGAAAACGTAGTTTCGAAGTTTCAATGAAAAAAGATATCTGGAATTTTGACTACGAAATTTAAAAAGATTTGAAAACGTTTTTAAGAATGTTTAATTATTTTTTTTCAAAAGAATTTTGTCTAACGGTAAAAATAAGCTGCATAAACGCAAATACTTTCTCACCTTTAATTTATTACCAAACTAACAAAAAACTTTTCCAGCCTAAAGCTAAAATCTATTTGCGTTTTTGTCAGCTTTATTGGATTGTTAGATTACTTATCATAGTGACTCCACATTCGAAGCACTCTTACTTTTTTTTCTTGTTTGTTTACTTCATATACCAGTCTATGTTTGATATTAATTCTTTTTGCATAAGCACCTTTTAGATTACCAACTAATTTTTCATAAGATGGGAATTCTTGAAATGGATTCGTTTTCAGAATATCAATCAACCTTTGTGCTTTTTGAGAAAGACCTGCCTTTGATAATTTTTTTGCATCCTTTTGGG
>JAUWNO010000494.1 GCA_030612605.1 Armatimonadota bacterium | reverse complement strand
TTCCTATTTCATCATTATCTACTCGTTTCGTTAATCAGGTCATTAATTTTTGTCTTTGGTCCGATCAGAACCAAGACATCATCTTTATTCACAATATCATTTGCGCCGGGCATATCATTAATTCTTCTTTCAATAATGTTCTCGCCTTCTTCAGTAACATTTTTTGCTGAGTACTTTATTGCCACGACGTTAACGCCTTTTTCTGTGGGAAGTGCAAGATCTTGAAGAGTTCTTCCCACCCATACATCCGGAACAACAAGCTCAATTACACTGTGTCCGCTGGAAAGGTCGATATATTCCAGAATACTGCTGGAAAGAAGAGAATTTGCTAATTGCTTTCCGATTTGCTCTTCCGGGAAAATGACATTTTGGATTCCCAATAATTCTAAAATCCGGGCATGAACTTTACTATCTACTTTTGCATAAATATTGCTCACCCCAATTTTTTTCAGAATCACACTTGTGAGAACACTCACTTCAATATTGTTGCCAACAGCCAGAATAACAGCATCTACATCCTGAATTTTATTCATTTTCAGAGCTTTCTCATCAGTACAATTCATATTTATGGGAACACTGACTCTACCAACGATTTCATTAATTAAGTTTTGTTGATTATCAATAGCAATGACTTCTGCACCGTTTTCATAGAGAGTGGTTGCAACTGTCATGCCAAATTTTCCCAGACCAATTACTGCAAATTTAGCCATAATTACTCCTCTGTTTTTATCGACTCGTAAGTTTACCCCGTAGGGAAGAATGACCGTATCGGGGGAACGACGAGTCGAGATAAAGTATGTCTTTTTTAATTCAACCTAACTCAATTCCTTTGGACTTAAGTCAAGTTTCATTTTAACCGATACTTATTTTTTCTTCTGTGAAAAGATAACTTGTTTTTGCTTTCATCTCTGAAATTGCAAAAATTAACGTTAAAGGACCAACCCGTCCAAAATACATCAAAATAATAATAATAACTTTTCCCAAACTTGAGAGAAAAGGTGTAATTCCCATTGATAAACCAACTGTTCCAAAAGCAGAAAAAGCCTCAAATATAGTTTGCTCAAAAGAGAATGGTTCGATTATTAATAAGAGAAATATCATAACTGAAAGCAAAGTAAGCGAAATAGTAATCAGAACCATCACTTTTTTTATGATGCTTTCAGATACTTTTCTTTTAAAAATATTCACATCTCTGCTGCCACGAAGCATGGCAATTACAGCAACCACCAATATCACAAATGCAGTTGTTTTTATTCCACCTCCTGTTGAACCCGGTGAAGCACCGATGAACATAAATAATGCTGAGATAAAAACAGAAGATTTGCTTAACGCACTCGTGTCGATTGTGTTAAAACCTGCGGTTCGCGTTGTTACAGATTGGAAGTATGAAGAATAGATCCTATCGACTAAACTGAAATTTTTCATTGTACAATTATATTCTGATATAAAATAACTTACAAATCCTAAAATAAGCAAAAAGGCAGTTCCAAACAAAACGATTTTTGTATGAAGCGAAAACCTTGAAAACCTGAATTTTTCCATGAAGTTTCTCTTTATATCTACTAAAACTGGAAATCCGATCCCTCCAAAAATAATTAAAAAAGTTATTACAAAGTTTATATTAAAATTCGACTTGAAACCAATAAAACTATCTTCAAATAAACTGAAACCTGCATTGCAAAATGCAGATATTGAATGAAATATCGAGTAATAAATCACTTCAAAATTTGAAAGTAGTTCTCCATTTATGGTCAATTTCTTAAACGTGGAATATAATAGCAAAGCTCCAATTATCTCAAAAATGATTGTCACAAAAAAGATGTTCTTCAGCAAACTGAGCATATCCACTTTATTGGATTCACCTACCACATTCTGAATTAGATTTTCACTACGTGCAGTTAATTTCTGGCCCCGCAGCCTAGCAAAAGCACTGGAAACGGTCATAATCACTAATCCACC
>JAUWNO010000083.1 GCA_030612605.1 Armatimonadota bacterium | reverse complement strand
CGTTTTCATCTGTATTTGTGGAATGCTGGAACCAGGGCGTTCCGTAGAAAGTGAAAAGTTCCACGTGAGCATCTGCCACAGTTTCTCCCAGTTCATTGGTGACTAATCCGTTTATTTCACCGCTTCCGATGAACTGACCCTGGATCAGGAAATCAATATCAAAGGCAGAAGGATTGGTTTCATCCAACACGATCGCAGTAGCCAGGTTTGGATCTTCCACATTATCATAATAGAGGGTTGGTTCTTCCAGTATTTCCAGGGCGACGTAATAAGTACCGAAACCAACATCTTGAAATAAATACATCATTCCCATGATCTCATGTTCCTGAATGGGAAGAATGCTGGGGTCGATTGGTAGTTGATCATACAATAAAACTGAACCTTCAATAAAGCCGGGACCGCCGGGTCCACCCTGCAGGATGATATGTCCGGAGATCATTCCCTGCAGAATTGGATCGATAGTAAAATTAATGCCGGTTGCATCAGGATTGGTCTCTGTCAGTTCAACCGGTGTCGCATCCTCGATACAGAACACGCCATCATAAAAAATATGAACTGCAATACCGGATAACTTGACAATATATGTGCCAAGCTCAACTTCGGTCAATGTGTAGGCACCATCTTCCACCGGTGTCACATAATGGGATTGTGGATTACCCGGTTGAAAGGCTGTTACAATAAGTCCGCTGACCGGGTTTCCACTTACTTCTCCTGATATCGAACCTGCAAATAACATTGTAGATGCTATCAGGAATAGACTGAGTGTTACGAGTAATTGTTTCATTTTTCCTCCTTTAAACTATTATCTCTTCAAACTCACGTCGAAACATAGAAGCATTCCGCGTGCCAAACGTGACTTTCCGGGAAATATTTTTCCCACTTTTCTCTAAGAAATTGAAAAATAAGAAGTTGAGAACTCTAAAAAAACGGGAAAAATTTTTGAAACCGAATAATTGGATTTCCTATTTGTAACAATTATGAAACGTTTTATATTAACCATGATCTAAGAGGAGAAATTGAATTTTAATAAATTATTAAATAGCAAGCAGATAGATGGAACGTATCATTAATGAGACATAATCGCAAAAATGTTACGAATCGCTCAGGATGCGATATATCTGGGGACGGGGGATACCTCCCAGTTTGCTCGCTTTGTTGATGTTGCCGGCAGTTTTTTCCAAAAGCTGGTTGGCATAATTTTTATCCAGTCGATGAATGATACGACGACGGTACTGGCGGTATTCAGTCCATTCGATAGGAAGTTGGTTACTGCTGGAAAAGGAGAATTCGTCGGTGCTTATATCCAAGGCAGTAGTTTCCAGTTCTTCTCCTTGGGAAAGCAGCACAGCTTTTTCCATTGTATTTTCCAGTTCCCGAACGTTACCTTTCCACTCTTTCTGCAAGAGAGCTTTAGCTGCCCTGGGATTGATCTGCTTTATTTGTTTCCCAAATTTCGTATTGAATTTCTGCCTAAAAAAATCTGCTAAAAGCAGGATATCATCTTTTCGTTCTGTTAATGAGGGTACGTCGATCTCCACAACATTCAAGCGGTAAAAGAGATCTTTGCGGAATGCACCCTGATCTACCATTTCTATTAAATTCTGATTTGTTGCTGCAATGATTCTGAAAGAAACGGGAATTTCTTTGGTTGAACCGAGAGGAGTTATCATTCTTTCCTGGAGAACACGCAAAAGTTTTGCCTGCAAAGCTTGCGGCATATCACCGATCTCATCCAGGAAAAGAGTGCCTCTGTTAGCTGTTTCGATCTTACCTTTCTTGTCGCGAACAGCTCCGGTGAAAGCACCTTTAGCATAACCGAATAATTCGCTTTCCAGAAGATTTTCCGGAATTGCAGCACAATTTACAGCGACGAATGCTGCTTGGGGATTATATTCTTTATGCAAAGCTCTGGCGATAAGTTCCTTTCCACTTCCGGTGGGTCCTGTGATGATCACATTTACATTATGAGAACCCACCATTTTCATTAATGTGAAAATCTTTTGCATGGGAGCACTGTTGCCGATGATCTCCGGGAAAATCGATTCAGCAGATTCTTTGATCCGGTCACGTTCACGTAAGAGTGTTTCAATATGTTCTGTTTTTTCCAGAGCAGCACGGGACTGCACAAAAAGAGCTTCCAGAAGATTTTGTTCTTGCCCGTTGAACTGTTTTGCATTGGTTGCATCAGCATAGATCACCCCGCGGATCTCGTTATTAACAATGATGGGATAGCATACGGCAGTTCGCAAACCGAGACCGAAAATACTGGAATGAATATCAAAAGGAACATCTTCCTGCAAATGATCAAAATAGCGGATATGACCGAGTTTGATAGTTTCCTGCAAAACAGTTGTGCTGATCTTGATATCAGTCAGGGATATTGTTTGGATGTCTCGGTCCAATCCAAGCTGTGGAAGAAGTTCACCTTCATTCAATGAGAAATACAATGCTCGTTCCAGGTGAGCGATGCGAATTACTCCTCCCAGAATAGCCTGAATGGTCGTATCAAAAGATTCGTTGCTGTGAATGAGTGAAATGATATTCCATAACAAAGAAAGGTGTTGTTGGTTTGGCGAAAAAGAGGATTTTTTTTTGGGTTTCAAAGGAGCAAAAGGATGCATGGCTGCGAAATTGGAAAATTCATTTTGCAATTCTCCATTTTCATCGGATCCGGGTAAGAGAGAAACTAACGTTGCAGCCTGAAGATAAGCAAAACAATCGTTAACTATTCCCAGGTCGCGGAAAATTTCTACAAGACCTTTTCTGTTTCCTTTGAGAATAGAAGTATGTAAACGCACGGCGTTTTGTTCTATGAAGTTATATAGAGTCTTACCGGCTTGAAGGTAGTTATTCTGATGAATTTCATACCAGAACAGAGCGAAATATTTTTCATCAGATGTTTGTTTAGCATTCCTGGCAATCTCATAAAGTTCTGCTGTTTCTTCCGGTTGCAGACTAAGCAAGATTGGTATCATGGCAAAGGAAAATTGCTCGAGAAGCTGCGTTTGTTCCTGCCAGACGGGGTCTCTGTAAATCTCGACGATAATTTGTGCCAGATTTTCAGTAGAGCCCAATGCCCACTGTGCTTGAATTCCAAATATCTGTGACCATATTTCAATGCTTTTCTTGTTATATTTCTTTCCAAATTCCGCAGCGGTTTGTGCCTGGTAAAGGCTTTTACGCCATTCGCCACGACGCAGGAAAACATCTGCCAGATTAAGATGAGACATGGTAATGAATTGAATGTCTTTAGTCTTTTTTGCCTTCTCCAGCATCTGTAGAAACGTTCTTTCTGCATCGATGAAATGAGTGGATTGAACATGAATAACTCCGATATTGTTTAATATTCGCAAATATGATTTTTTATTATCCAGTTCGCTGAATATCGGCAAAACTTTTTCATAAGCCTGTCGTGCTTCTTCGATGCGATTCATCTCCTGCAGGATGACAGCTTTATCAGCCATAATTGTAGCAAATTCCACGCTGTTCTCCGCTACTTTGATGGCATCATATTTGTGAACTGCTTCTTCGGGAAAACCGTTTTTCCAGAGCAGGAATGCTTGTTTCTTTTGTAATGAAACAGGAAAAGAAAGCTTATCTGCAAATATTCGGATCACTTCATAAGAGGATGTGTAAAATTCCTGTTTGATGAGCGTACCCACGTAAGTTTCCAATAGTTTAACAGCTTCTGATTCCTGCTTCAGCAGCAAAGCTGTTTTGGCAGCAACTGCCAGGTTTCCCATTTTTTCTGCTGTTGAAAATATTCTCTTTAAAAGTAATTTCGGTATTTTACCCGATAATGTTACACCATTATAAACCAGGCTGTCACCTTTAATATTTATGGCAGGATGAGAGATCAAAGCCGGCAAGTAATCTGCAGAATCTTTCCACACGGCTTCGAGCAAATAGATGGAAATTGGCATAGAGATAGAATCGAGAAAAGAAATAATCTGCAGAGGAATTTTTTCTTCAGTTTTTATACCTGATTTATTGAGAAGTTGGATACGAGTTAAATAGGGTTTGCCGGAATATTTTTTTTGAATCTCATCGATATTTATTCCATACTGTTCATGTAGTCTGGAAATTTCAGCGAAACTAATCATTCCCAGATTACTTTTTGCTGCATTCATCACTACAAAGTTATCCGGAAGTTCAGAAATTATGTTAAATAGATGTGTTTGTGTGCTGATTTCGTTGCGATGCAGAATGATGTTGAACTTTTTTTCTTGCAGATAATTTAACAAATCCTGTTCAGAAGAAATTTGGGTTTGGAATTGACTGAAAAATTCCTCTGGTTGCCAGATGAAGTCCGATTCGTTCAGTACTAAAGCTGGTTTGCCAGATGATTCCAATCGGAGGATAGTATGTTCAATGATCCTTTCCGGTTCATCCGTGCGATTACAAACGATGAGATGCTGTTTTTCGAGTTTCAAAATAGCTTTTTCCTGGCACGAAAATATATGTTGTGTGATAAATTCACGAATTGATCGTTCTAACGAGATATTAGCTTTATTGGCATAATGATAGGCAATTTCTGCCATGGATGGACGTTGGTCTGGCAAAAAATTTAAGATCGAAAGAAGAAATTCATCTTCTGATAAACCCGAGACGTATTCCCGGCATTTTTTCTGGTTTGAAATCAGAGATTTATACTCATCAAATTGCATTGAATCTGCTGGAAGTTTACCGGTGGTGAGTTGTAATGCCAACAGTCCAAAAGCAAAAGTATCTGCTGCATAAGAGTTTACATTTTGCCTTATCTTTCCCGGTGCAGCATAGGCATGAGTACCCCGGAAAATATCATCCTGGAAATGATTTGGAACAGCCAATCCCAGATCGATGATCACCGGTGATCCATCACGAATAATGATGTTATCCGGTTTCAGGTCATTGTAACATATACCGGCTGAATGCATTTTAGCCAGAATCACTGCCAATTTAGCCAAAAGAATATTCTTCTGTTTTTCAGTTTTGAATCTATCAAGTTGCAGCGTGTTGCCTTCCACATATTCCTGAACCAAAATTGGAGGTTCATCCTGAAATTCGATCGCCTGAACGATATCAGCAGATTTTAAAGCTTTCAAAAACAGATATTCACGTCTTGCTTCTGCTATCGATTCAGAATTATACTCTTTTAATACGACCTGTTTGCCTGAAGTATCCGTAGCTAACCAAACTTCCGCAAAATTACCTTTACCAATTACTTTGATCTTTTTATATTCATTCTTCATGGAATGCAGAATCAAAAATGAGACAGGATAAGTCAATAAATATTATTGATTTATAATTATTTTACTTGAAAATGTAACATAAATAGAACAACTTTTTAAATTTGGCATAAATGAGTTCGTTAGCCATATTGTGGTTGATACATGATAATATTCGTTTATTGCTCCTCCCAAAACTTCGGATACAAACGAAAACGAACAATCTATTAAATCCTTTTTATTGGTATATCACGAAATTCAACCATCCCTATACTACGCCCGCAGTTTATTTGAAGTAAACTTAGCGTAGTAGTTTGTGAAGAAACTTTATCAAAATGAAGTTCCATATTTACTGATATTCCTGCAACTATTTTCGTCTCAGCAGTATAATTGCCACCACCATAATTTTGAAATTTGTTTCCTATTTTAACACCCGAAGGACCATAATCGTTTCCACTGTTATCATAAATCTTTGTTGCAGTTGCATGGCGCCATCCAACTAACATACTAAATCCGATATCATCTTCCGTTGTATTAGTGATTTTTATTTGGCAAATAACTGTTCGTTCGGACATGCGGGCTTCTATCAGTTCAAATTTTAAACCTTCTTTTTCCACGATAGGATTGGTGGGAGTTTGCGTTTTTGTTTTAATAGTCGTTAAAGGTTCGAAAGTCTGTCCAAGTAACATTCTAATAGTTTCATCTTTTGGAATTTCAATTGATGCAACTGAAAAAACTTTGCCCGATTCTGTGGAGATAAGACGCGCATTCACTTTTATACTTTTTCCTAAATCAGTAATAGAACCGGAAGCGATAGCATCAACTCCAAGAATCTGTCCTAATGATACGGCTGTATTATCATCAATGAAACCGCTTATTCCTAATTCCTGTTCTTTTATTAATTTATTCATTAACTGTCTTTCCACTACTTCAAATTTGCCTGTCCGATATAATCGTGTTGTGAGTTCTTCAGCAAGATATCTTCCAAGATTTGTAATATTTCCCTGAATATCTGAAAACTCAATAATGGCAATTTTAGTCTTTTGATTTTGAGATAGACTTAATACAATTTGATTTACCATGTCATCCAGCTTAGAATCCAAAGTTTGTGGAGCTTGCTGTATTGTTTTTTGAGAAGATGCACATCCTGCAAATAGTAAGAGTGCTAATCCGATACAAATTAATCCAATTGATTTTTTCATTTTTCCTCCAAGTTTTCGTATATACTTATCCGGAAAGTGATTTCCCCTTTTTTATCATCAACTTTTATAACACCTTTCGACTTAACACAAGATTCCGAAAAAAAACGGAACTTGTGCCAAGTCGGTGAAAAAGGGAAAAGCACATTCTTTAGAGTATATTGCCAAAAAACAACAACAATTATTTTTTTAATAGTTTCTTTTTGAAATCCGATATTTCTTCATCAAAATATGGGATAACAATGTTGGTTAGAAATGCAAAGATTGCAATATATTTCAGAAGGATAATAACAGTTATCATTGCCACAATCGGTAAGGCAATAGCTGTTGCAACTGCTCCCATAAATTGAGAATTATCATCATAAGTAGAACCATCTGATCTTTTATATCTAACAGTATGGGCACTATTTAGAATTGCTGCAATAACAACAAATAACCAAGCCCAACTTGATTTTTTTTTCTTCTTTCTTTTAGCTTCTCTTTTGTTAATCGTATAAACTGTTGGAAACGAAGCTACTACATAAAGAGCAAACCAAAAGAATGTAAGCCAAGCATAACCGCTAATACTATCAGCCATTTCTTTCTCAGATTTCACTTGATAGTCACGATATTCTTCTGCTGTCATTGATTTTAAAAAGTCAACTTCCTTTTGCGAATCTTTCATTTCTTTTTTAACTTTTTTTACACCTGTATCATATTCCAATATTTGCTTTTCTTTAACAGCTATTCGTTCTTTTATTTGATTTGACTGCTCTTGTTTTTTTAAATCCTTAATTTCTTCTTTTATAGAATCAGACCAAGATTTATTACCAAGCCAGTCTTCTTTTCCTTTAATTTCTCTTTCTAACTTTACAATTTTATCTTTTTGAATTTGCTCAGCTTTATCTATCAATAAATTCCCAGATTCCATTTTCACTTTACCGCCCATATAGAAAATTATTAAAATACCCAAAAATACACCAATAAGAGTTATTTTTGAACCACTAAATTTTCTTTTGTTTGATTTAATTAAAACTGTATCTAAAAAAGCAATTTCTTTATCAAAATCAGCATTTCCTGAATATTTCTTTTTTAACTTTTCTACTTCAATTTTGGCATTTTTAATTTCTCGACGACTTCCGGGAGTATATTTGTCATCGAAGATGAGTGAAAATGTACGATAGATCTCTTCGATTTCATTGAACCAAGTTGTATCCTTGATATTATTTGTCTTTTTTACGGGATTGATTTCTTTTACAAAAGTTAAATAGCTGCGATGTCCAAGTATTTCATTAGCTTCCGCTTCTTCTTTTGACATTTTTTCTACTTCAAATTTTCCCCTGTTCCATCTTAACATGTAACAATTATTATCTTTAAGAAGTTCATTGCCAATCATCCACGTTGTGATAACCTTCTCTTCTTTCTTAATTGCTTTGTTAAGTTCTTCTTCAAACTCTTTAAGAAATCCAGCTTCTTTGCCAAATTTGTTGTTGTCAATCAACCATTGCATTACTTTTAGCTTTTCATTATTCATAATTTCTCCTTATTTTAAATTATTTCTTAAAATACACTTTTTTATTATTTTTATTTTTTGTAAAGATATTTAAAATGTTCTTTACATTTATTTTATTATATTCATATTTTTATCTTTCTTAAAAAACTATTTTCTGCTAATGTTTGGCAGCTGCCACGCTCTTTCACTTTTTCTTCTTGCTTGGCTGTGGTCGGATAAGGAAGAAGAATTGCTTCTTCTCCCTCTCCTCAGAACCGTACGTGCGATTTTCACCTCATACGGCTCAAGCCTCTCAAATATTATCAATTGTATTAGATAATACGGCATCGCAAATTCGCTTCATCTACTTT
>JAUWNO010000317.1 GCA_030612605.1 Armatimonadota bacterium | reverse complement strand
GGTGCGATGGGGATATAACCATTTGAACCGCGAATTATCTGGTCGTTTTCAATGCTTCTTCCGCCACCGGTTTCTCTATCAAAGAAATGACTGACTGAAATTTCATAAGTGAGTTCAGTGCCGGGTCCGCCATTATTCGTTAAGAAAATATATTCCACGATAGTTGTATCAGAAGGAATGGAAACATTCAAATATTGCGGTATCACAGAAAGATAAGGTAGGCTTAAACCTTCATTGATAGTAAATAATATGGCGGTCTCATCATCAAGAGGTCTGGTCGTGGGTTGATAGATATTGGCAAATGTTATCAGCAGTCCGCTGTCTTGCATTTCATTTTCTATTCCTACAGTTGCATAATTTCCATTTTGATCAATATTATTTACTTCTTTATATTGGAAAAGAATTTCACCATCACCTGTTGGAGTGGGATAATAAACAGGGTCATACAAAATCACTTGAAATGTTTCATTATAATTTGTGTTGAATGAATTTTGAAAATCTAACCACTCGAAAACGCAATAATGATTATTTTCGTCATAATAACCAAACATCTGACCGTTTTTCAGATCATCCCAGAAAGGAGCGATCATAGCATCCGGACCAATCCCGGAAGGAATATTTCTGTTCCTGTGAAATACAAGGTCTGTCTCTCCCATCGATAAATATCCATTGGAATTCACAGAAATTGTATTGTAGTAATATCCGAAATATTTGAAAGTAAATGGTAAACACAAGATTTTTGTATATCCATCAATAGTAGTGTGATCTGCGTCGATTAAAAAACCATTACCTCCAAGCTGAGGTGCGATTTCTATCCAGTTGTAAACCGGTGCTTGAAAATTACCTACATCATCGCTTTCAATAGCATAATAACCGTATTCGGAGAAAGTAGGTGAGTTCTGATCTATGTTTCCAATCGGAATTGTAAAAATGAGTTCTTGCAGAAAATCTCCATTATGGGAAATCTCCAGCATATACTTGGCAAGTTCACCAGTAATAACATTATTTACGCTAACCTGGAATGGATTGGAACTCATTCCGGTTCCATTTACAGAGATATTAGAGTATGAGCTGTTAGAATTTATAACTTCTGTTTTTTCATTTAAACTTACCAGATTAACATCAAATTCTTCTGTTTCAAGATTTCCGCAATTCAAGAGTTCTATATTTACATCTGCAGTTTCGTTCTGAATCAGGCAACCGCTCGCATTATCAACTATAAACTGTGATAGAGCGAGTTCAGAAGATGTTATTTCCACAGGAATCATGAAACTCTGGTCACCAAATGCAGAGCTTATATTCAAAAAAAGATTTGAAAGATAATCGTTTTTCCATTCGTTGCCAATCTGGAACTGGAATTCTCCATAGAAAGTATCACCGGCAGCAATGCTGGGTGCGATAATTACTCCTGAAGTTATTTCCAGGTAAATATCTTCAGAACTTAATGAAATAGAAACATTTGTCACAGTAGTATTACTCATATTTTGGAGCGAAATTTCCAGATTAACAAGTTGCCCGGGAACTGTTTCTTCAATAAATGAAAAATCCACTAAACTCAAGATATCGCCTTCCACTACAAACAAATCTTCAGTTTTTGGAATATAACCATATTTGGATGCAGTTACCTCATAATCTCCAATTGGCAGATTCAAGAAGATTTGTGCTGCTCCGGAGAAATCCGTTGTTCCGGTTGCAATTAAACTATCTTCATTTGTAACAGCTATTATAAAATCGGCATTATCTGAAGTTAAAGTATTTACTTGAACTTCCAGGTAATTCGAGCCATAAATCATTTCGTCATCATAAGTAATAGTAACATCTTTTGGAACATCGGTCCAAACAGCCAGTCCCGGATCTCCAAGCAGGTTGTAAACATAAAAATAGAATCTATCGGATTCTGTAGGTCCACCCCAAGCATGACAATATGGGTAGTTATTATAAAGTTCCATTTTACCACGAAGCAACATTTCGCTGCACCGGAAAAGATTTTCCCTGGTTATTCCCTGGTAGATACCCAGATCATTGGCATTGTTCCAACCTGTTTTTGTATCCCATTCGCTGGGACCGATAAAGCCGATTGCTCCTTTTGGTTCGGTAGGGGAACCTTCATTAAGCCAGGTTTCTCCGAAACAAGAAGGATAACTGTCCACAGCAAAATCACCACCGGCACAAGTCATGCTTGTAATCATGGGCAGCATAAAACCATTTGTCAGGTTTTGAATATCCCAAATGTCAAATATGGGACCGCTTGCCCAGGATGCCCAATAAGCCGGTCCGCCACACCCTCTGAAATTGATAAATGTATATCCGTCATTTATCATTTGACCGAGCAGACTTGCTCCACTCTGCCAGGGATGGATAAATGTATCAACAACCGTATAGGTGAAATCTAATAATTTTTCTCGAGCTGCCATTAAAGTTTCGCGGTGAGAATACTGCCCTTGATTTGTATCGACGAAACCAACCATTATAGCTTCAGTAAACCAGTTTTCATCCATATATGGATTGCCCTCATAATTAGTAATTTTACTAACGATAGTTTGAAGTTGAAATTGGTTTTGTATGGATAATCTTCCGATCATAATATCTGGGAAATAATCATCACCTTCCAACAATGTATAAGTGTGGTCTGTTACGTTCACAGGTGATATCCAACTACCATAGTTTATATAATTTGAAGGCACAATAATATTCCCGCTAACATCACCCACCAGAACTACAAATTCCGGTGGAATTTCCCAATTGTCATAAGCATTTTGCAGATAGTTTAGAATATCAATGTTTGAGTTTCCTGTTTCGGAAATAGGGGCAAACCTGGTTTTAAATCCTAATTTTTCCTTCCAGCGAAGTAAGGGTTGTAAATATATCTCGCAGTTATCCGGTGCGATAAATAAATAAAGTCCATCTCCTACAGACCTTTTATCTTCAGCTCCCAGAATATTTTCTTTTACGATTTTACTGAAAGATTTGGAAAAGATTGATTTCACTTTTGTGATAGGATTTTTATTTATGGAAAAATCTACTTCTAATTCTGCTTGAATTTCTTTGATTATTCTTATTTTATTTAAAGCAGGATTATATTGGATAGGTGAAATTGTAATTTGAGAAAATCTGAACCCGCTCATAATATTCGGGTCGGATATTTTTATAATTTCTTCTGGAATCCATTCATTTTTTTGATAGAATGCTTTATTTGGCAATAAGTTATCTTCCCAGCCGGCAGGAACTATTTTTTTATCTAAAGTTTGTTCATCAAATCCAAAACTTAAATTGCTAATAACGAAATTTCCATTATCCGGCAAACTCACATATTTGGAGCAAAGAGGGATTTCTGCTTCACCGATTTTTCC
>JAUWNO010000041.1 GCA_030612605.1 Armatimonadota bacterium | reverse complement strand
TTCTTTTCATCTGTATCTTTTTTACTTAAATCCATTGATTGTGCATCTTTAATAACTTCCAATGTTTTTGCAATATCCTCATCGTTGCTTTCACTGGTCGCAACAAATACATCTCGCTCAAATTTTGAAGTTCCCGCGATTTCCAAACCGGTGGCAATGAGAGTTACTTTGATTTGATTTTTCATTTCTTCATCGAAAATAATTCCAATAGCTGTTTGACCATCATCACCCGCTTTTGCTACAATTGTATTTGTTATTTCTTCAAATTCATTCATTTTAACGTCATTTCCGGCAGTGATATTGATCAGAGTACCTTTAGAATTTTCAAATGAAATATCTACAAGAAGCGGGTTATTCATGGCAGATTCAACAGCGTCTTTTGCTCTTGTTTCACCTTCTCCAACACCTGTTCCCATATAAGAAAAACCTCTTTTTTCCATAATTGTTTTCAGGTCTGCAAAATCTACTGCAATATATCCACTGTAATTTATCATATCGGAAAGTGCTTTTACTGCATCAAAAAGAATATTGTCAGCTTTTTTAAAAGCTTCGATTACAGTCATATCTCCATAGATTTCTTTCAGCTTTTCATTTGGAACTACCATTAGGGAATCCACGAGTTCGCTGAGTTTTTTAATGCCCATTTCTGCATTCAATATTCTCTTTTTGCCTTCGATATTAAAAGGTTTATTCACGATGCCAATGGTTAAAATATCCATTTCTCTTGCCAAGTTTGCAATTATCGGAGCTGCTCCGGTTCCGGTTCCACCACCCATACCAGCAGCAATAAATACAAGATCTGCACCTTCTAAATGGCTGCGAATTTCATCGATAGATTCTTCGGCTGCTTTTGCACCGATTTCCGGGTTTGCACCTGCTCCCAAACCTTTTGTGGTTATTTTCCCAAGCTGAAGTTTTACTTTTGCATTTGATTTTTGCAATTCGGAAATATCTGTATTTGCCACAATGAATTCAACTCCTTTAAGAGAATTTTCTATCATTGTATTAACGGCATTTCCACCAGAACCACCCACCCCGAAAATTTTAATATTTGTTCCAAACGGAATTTCATCATGTGTTAGATCGAGCTCAAGCATATTACCTCCTAAAAATCTTTTAAAATATTTATAATTTTTTGAAAAAAGTTAGCTATCGGATCATTTCTTTTTAGCTGGCTTATTTTGCTTTCCTTTCCCATAATAATTTGATGAACATGATAGAGGATACCAACCACAGTGGCAAATTTTGGACTTTTGAGTCTATCAGTGGGACCGGATAAATTTGTAAGATCAGGATAACCAATTTTGGTATCCATGTTAAATATTTCCGAAGCTAATTTATCGGAATTTGTGAGTAATGAAGCACCACCTGTTATTGTTAAACCAGCAGTAATCATCTTTAAATTATGATTTTCGTTTAAGATTGAATAGGAATTTTCCAGGATTTCCCGCATTCGAGCTTCAATGATTTCCGAAATATAACGCAGGCTTCTTTGTTTGGATTCTCTGCCGCCAATTCCTTCAATTTCGATTTTTTTATCCTCAGGAATTGTGGCAGCAATTGCATCACCATGATTTATTTTTATAGCTTCCGCATTCTTAGGAGAAGTTTGAAGACCAATCGCAATATCCTGAGTGATATTAGTTCCTCCTAAAGCAAGTACAGTACTGAAACGAATACTACCTTTGAAAAATACAGCAATATCTGTTGTCCCTCCTCCGATATCGATTAAAATCGAACCGAGATCCCGTTCAACCTGGTTCAAAACTGCAAAAGAAGAAGCAATCGGTTCCAAGAAAATTTCTTCGACTTTATAGTTTGATTCCTCTATGCATTTTTTAATATTTTTCATTGTATTAATATCTGCCATTACAATATGAACACGAGCAGATAAATTTACACCTGTCATTTTCAGAGGGTTCATTATCCCTTTTTGACCGTCGATTTCATAGTATTGAGGAATAACGTGAATAATATCCAGTCTGTCATTTCCGGGTTGAATCTTAACATTGTTTTGTGCATCATTCAGAACATCGGTGATGTGTTGATGAGTTATCTCGCTTGGTTCATGACCTGTTGCTACAGAGATTCTGCCAAGAGTATTCTGGCTTTTGATGTGATCACCGGCAATTCCCACGTAAATATTTTTTGCTTTAAAACCAGCCATTTCTTCCGCTTCTTTGATGGCATCATAGATTGATTTTGAAGCTTTAATTATGTCCACAACAAGTCCATTTACCAATCCTTCAGATTTGCTGTTTCCGATTCCTTTTATTTCCAGTTCGTTCTCAGAACCTAAAACAGCGATAATTACACAGATCTTGGTGGTGCCAATATCTATTGCGGTTAAGATTTTCCCGCTTTTCATTTTTCCTCCGTTCGAATTATCAACGAATTACTAAATCTTAAATCTATAATATCTCCTTTTTCAAAACCGCGATTCTGTTCTAAAAAAGTAAATCTTTTTAATTTATTTTCGATATCCTCTTCACCGAAAATTATTTTATAACCCATATTTGCTTCAATCATCACAAGCTCATTGTCATCAATATAAAACTCAGAAATTTTGTGAATAAAATTTTCATCATAAGATCGGATTTCTTGCCAAAACACAAAAACTCTTTTAATATTTTCGTGTTCAATCTTCATTCCAACGAACAAATCTTTTTTTGCAATATCAGTTTCAATTATCGGACGAATTTCAGAGAGATAAAAACTATCATTATCCAGAACGATTTGATCATCATCGATTGGAAAAAGTTCACCTTCGCTCGTTTTCAAATAAAAAACTCCAATCCTTTCAATTATTTTTAATTTCAATTTTACAGGTATGATTCTATAAACTTTAATGTCTTTTAAACGAACAATATTTTCATATTTCTTCAGGATTTCCTTTTTGGATATTTTAAAAAGATTTTCTCCTACTAGATCTCTGACAAAACTTTGCAGGAAATCTGTTTCCAGATTTACATTTCCTACAATTTCGATTTCTTCGATTTCAAAAAAACTCATGTTTCCAATTAAGCTTTTCACTCCCCAGAAAATCAGAAATATTATGAGCGTAATAAAAATAAAAAAAACGAAATATCTACTTGAACCTCTTTTTTTCATTAATTTAAGACCGTAATTTCCAATTCCAGTTCAATACCGGTTTTTGCATGAACTTTTGCTTGGATTAATTTTATAAGGTTCTTAACATCATCAAAACAGGCATTTCCTTTATTTATAATAAAATTCGCATGTTTTTGACTTATCTCAGCATCACCGAATTTTTCTCCTTTCAATCCGCATTCATCAATGATCTTACCGGCAGATTCTCCTTTTGGATTCTTGAAAATACAACCCAGATTAGGAAAATTTATCGGTTGAGTTTTCTCTCTGATTCTTCTAAACTTATTTATTTGAGAATCAATTTCTTCTTCTGATTTTATTTCTAATTTAAATGCTGCTTTCAAGATATAATCTATGATGGAAGATTTTCTGTATGAAAATTCGATTTTCTCTTTTTGGATGATTTCGATTTCACCTTTTTTATTCAAAACCTTAATCCATTTAAGATATTCAGAAATATTTTTGCCAAAAGCACCAGCATTCATTTTTATTATTCCACCGATATGAGCTGGAATAGTTGCCAGAAATTCAAGACCTCCAAGATTACTTTTCTTTAATTTCAGGATCAATGAATTTATGTTGTAATTTGCCGAAACCAAAACCTCATCCGAATTTATCTCACATATTTTTGGAAGTTTACGATCCAAAAAAAGAACTCGGTTTTTTACATTCCCTAAGAGTACATTTGAACCACCGCCAATTGGAAAAATCGCTAATTTATTTTTAGATGCAAAATCAAATATGAGAACAAGATCACTCATACTTCGAGGAAGAAAGAGATACTGTACATTATTTCCAATCTTTATATGAGAATAATCCTTGAAATTACTTTCTGAACGAATCGAGTTTAAATCTTCAATATCTACTTTTTTTTGCATTTTATTTCACCACGAAGTCACAAAGACATATTCTCGTCACATAGCTCCAGCTATGTGATGTATATGCTCCATAGCAGGGGCTATGGAACAAGCTGTAAAAATCCAATGAATCTTATTTCCACCTCATCCCGACCTTCTCCTATCGAGGAGAAGGAGAAAAAATCTTCCTATCTTTTAGGAGAGGATTGAAGTGAGGTGAAAAATACTCTATTCTTCAAGAAATTTTTCTCCGAATTTATAAATCGTACCTGCTCCCATTGTAATCACAATATCATCTTCTCTGGCTAATGATTTGATTTTTTTAAGAATGTCTTCATTTTTACTTACATAATATACGTTTTTGTGTCCGGATTGAATGGCAGCATCAGCAATTAATTTTCCCGAAACTCCTTTAATAGGTTTTTCACGAGCAGGAAAAATTGGAGTAATAATTAGCAGATCAGATTGATAGAAAGAACTGCCGAATTCTTTGTAAAAATCCTGAGTTCGGGAAAATAAATGAGGTTGGAAAACTACCACGATTCTCTTATTTGTGCTGTCTCTTACTCCTTTTAAAGTTGCTTCTATTTCGGTTGGATGATGAGCGTAATCATCATAAACAGTAATTCCATCTTTTTCACCTTTAAATTCAAACCGACGAAAAACACCATTATAATCTGATAAACCCTTCCTGATCAAATCGAAGGGAATATCTATTTCCAGACCGGTTCCAATTGCTAAAAGAGAATTCAAAATATTATGTGTTCCCATAACGTTCAATTCGACTTTTCCTAATTCTTTGTTATTCAGAAAAGCAGTATAACAGGATTTGAAATTTTTCATTTCAATATCAACTGCTTGAATATTTGCTTGTTTGGAAAGTCCGTAAGTAACAATTTTCTTGTTAATATAAGGAATTACGGATTGAACTCCATGATCATCCAGACATGCAATAACACTACCGAAAAAAGGTACTTTATTGGCATATTCAATAAATGCTTTTTTCACTCCTTCAAGGTCAGTGTAACAATCGAGGTGATCTGCTTCGATATTCGTGATGCCTGCAATAATTGGGCTTAATGTGAGAAAAGAACGGTCAAATTCGTCTGCTTCAACAACAATATATTTTCCTGAACCAAGAAGATTATTCGAGCCATAATTTTTTACGATTCCACCCACGATTACTGTTGGATTCAGCTTTGCAGCAGAGAGTACACTGCCAACCATGGAAGTAGTTGAAGTTTTTCCGTGAGTTCCTGCAATCCCGATCCCGTAGCTCATTCTCATAATTTCCGATAGCATTTCTGCTCTTCGTATGACTGGAATTTTATTTGCCAGAGCTGCAGCAATTTCCGGATTATCATCTTTTACAGCAGAAGATTTCACCACAACATCTGCATCTTTTATTAATTTTGCATCATGTCCTTCGCTAATAGTTGCACCTTTAGTAATTAAGTGGTCTGTAATTTTTGTGCAAACCATATCCGAGCCGGAAATCTTAAAACCCTGATTTAAAAGTAATTCTGCAATTCCGCTCATTCCAATACCACCGATTCCTACAAAATGAATTTTTTTTGTTTTTCCAAGCATTTATTTTTCCTTTAAGTTTGAAATTATTTCTTCAGCAATTTTAGTAGCTGCATCTTTATGATTCATTTCCCCAAAATTCTCTCGCATTTCCAGATATTTTCCTATCATCTCAAGAATTCTTACTTTAAGAATTTCAGGATTCAAATCTTTCTGCAGAATTATTTCCGCAACTTTTTTATTTTTTAATTCCAGAGCATTATAATATTGATGATTTTCAGCAGCAGAGGGGAGAGGAATGAGAATCGAAGGAATTTTTTTTGTTTCTAATTCTGCCAGAGTTAATGCACCTGCACGGCAAATCACCAGATCAACAGAGTTATAAATTTTTCCTATTTCATTTGTAAATTCAAAAGCGAATATACCTTTTATCTCTTTTACTTTAGGAAAAAAAATATCAAAACTGTATTTTCCAATTTGCCAGATAATTTCGATATTCTGTTGTAAAAGTTCTTCAAGAATTGGATAAAGAGTTTTATTCAGAACTACCGAACCCTGACTTCCGCCAGTAAGAAAAATCTTGAAAGAATCTTTCTTCAGTCCATATTTTTCAAAATCGATCTTCTCATTTTCTTTGATTACATTTGAATTTATCGGATTTCCGGAAACTACCAGCTTATCAATTTTCAAGTATTTTTCAGCTCCTGCATTTCCCAAAAATATTTTCTGAGCATATTTACTCAATTTTCTGGTGGTCAAACCCGGATAGCTGTTTTGTTCCTGGAGGAAAATCGGAATATTTTTCAAATGAGTAGCATATCCAACCGGACCGGAAACGAAACCTCCGGTTCCAAGAAATGCATCAGGTTTAAACTCTCGAATGATTTTTTTTGAATCATAAATACTTTTCAACAATTTGAAGGGAAATTTTATATGAGAGAAAGTGAATTTCCGGTATAATTTTTGTACATCAATAGCTCGAAAATCGATCGCTTCATCTTTCACTAAATTTTCTTCCATGCTGTTCTTGTTTCCCACAAATAAAATCTCAATTCCTCGTTTTTGTAATTCTTTCGAGATAGATATCGCTGGAATGATATGTCCCCCGGTTCCACCGGCAGCAATCAGAATTCTTTTTGAGTTTCTTGCTTCTCTCATTAAAATCTTCTTTTAAAAGTTTGTGCGTTTCGCACTGATATTTAATAATAATCCGATTGAAAAAGAATTGACCAGAAGCGATGTACCTCCGTAACTTATAAAAGGTAATGTAACACCAGTGGAAGGAAGTGCAGACATCCCAACTCCGATATTTACCATTGCATTAAAAAATATATTCATTCCCAGCCCGTATCCAGCTAATTTCAGAAATAAGTTCTCCTTTTTATTTGAAGATTTCAGAGAACGATAAAAAAGAAAAATATATAATCCTAAAACAAAAAAAGCTCCAATAAATCCAAATTCTTCACCGATGATTGCGAAGATATAATCTGTTTTTGCTTCCGGAAGGAAATAGTGTTTTCCGGTTCCTCTACCAGGAAATGTTCCGAATATTTTTCCACTGGAAAGCGAAATCAGACTTTCTTTAACTTGATAGTTCTTCTCACCCTGATAATCGCTTTGTTTGTTAAATATCTTATGAAAAAGAGAATATTTAGCATAAATTTCCATTCTTTCATTTCGATATTCCGGACCGAATTTTATGACTAAAAATCCACAAATCAGGATAATTGTCAGAATTATTGAAATAGTTGAGAATCGTATTTTAGCAAGCCACAAAAGAGATAATAAGGTAAAACCGGAAATAACAAGAGGGCTGAAATGCTTTTCATATAAGATTAAGCCAAAGATTATTATGGAAAAAACTATCAGAGGATGAAAATTTCTTATGAATCCAATCGGGTGCGAATTTTTTAAAAAATCTTTTTTTCTATCAAGAATGTGAGCGAAATAGAGAACCAGCACAACCCGGGCTATCAAACTCGGCTGAATACTGATTTTCCAGATTCTCAGGCTTCTTGTTCCTCCTTTAACATCAGTACCAAAAAGCAAAACGAGAACAAGAAGTGCGATTGTTAAGAATACAAAGATGATAATATATTTTCTGATTTTTTTGAGGTTTATAACTTTAAATGCAAACCAGACTGAAGCAAGAGAAATCATAAACCAGATAGATTGCCTGTAGAAAAAGGACATATCTGTACGAACGGAACTGATATTTAACTGCATATAAAGTCCGATGAAAACAAGGATAATATAAGCGAAAAAAATCAGATGGTCATAATCTGCGATATAACTTTTAGTTTTCATTTCTCAGTTCCATCACGATTTTTCTAAAGGTGTTACCTCGATCCTCAAAATTGTTGAACATATCAAAACTTGCACATCCCGGGGAAAGCAGGATTATGTCATCTTTTTCAGCTTCAGAAAAAGCAGTGAAAATACATTTTTTGAAATCAGTAAATGTCGAAATGTCTGTAACAGATTTGAAGATTTCTTTCATTTTGCTGGCAGTTTCACCGATAAGATAAATCTTCTTTGCCTGTTTTTTCAGAAGCGGATTCAGGACAGAAAAATCTTCTTCTTTATCAGAACCTCCCATAATAATTCTGACAGGTTTCCCAAACGATTTAAGAGCAAATTTCACAGAATCCGTATTAGTTGCTTTAGAATCGTTAAAGAATGTGACGCTATTTATTTGTGTGATGAATTCCAAACGATGGGTAAGAGGAGAGAATGTTTTTAAAGATTTTCTAATAATTTCTGAATTAATTCCTAAATAAGAAACTGCAAGAATTGAAGCCATAATATTTGAGATATTATGAGGTCCAAATAATTTTGTGTCTTTCAAAGAAAATTTATCTTTTTGATGAATAATGAAATTTCCATCGAAAAATGCATCAGCTTTAGATTTCAATGAAAAAGTTTTTATTGTAGATATGATTTTATGATAGAATTTTAATAGCGTGACATCATCCAGGTTAAGAATGGCAAGATTATTTTCAGTTTGATTTTTAAAAATATTCATTTTGGCATTTGCATAATCATCAAAAGAGGAATATCTATTTAAATGGTCTGGAGTGATATTTAAAATTACTCCCACATCTGCTTTGAATGTATCTATCAGATCCAACTGAAAACTGCTTAATTCCAACACGATGAAATCGATTCCCTTTTTTTCAATTGGGAATGAAGTGAGAGCATTTCCAATATTTCCTGCTAAGATGGATTTGTAACCAGCTGTTTGCAAAATATGTTGGATTAAGCTGACAGTTGTGCTTTTTCCGTTGGAGCCGGTTACAGCAATGATTTTGCTATCAGGATGTTTGAGTAAAAAACCCAATTCGATTTCGCTGATAAGTTTGATATTTTTTGCTTTTGCTTTTTGAAGGATAGGAATATTCAAAGGAATTCCAGGACTCACAATGATAAAATCCGAATTGAATAATTTTTCTGTGTGACCTTCAAATTCACAATCGAATCTTTTTTTTATGAAGAGAGAATCATTGATATTTTCTTCAGTTTTTAATTCACTCAGAAATGGAATACCGCCATGTTCATGAATTTTTTTCGCAGCAGCTAATCCGCTTTTTGCCATTCCTAAAATACTGATTCTTCTATTCTTTAGATTCATAATTTTATCGCTTTTTCAAAGATGAGTAATTTCGTGATTAATATTTAATTCACTCAACAAAAAATTGAATTAAGTCTCCGACAGCAACGGGATAGTTCAATTAGGATGAAAGCAATACTGTATGCAACTTACCCGCAAGACAGGTTTCTGCCCACTTCTCTTCTTGCTTTGCCTATTATGAATTATAGATTCATATTAGTCAATATGGAGTATTTTCTTAACTTCAGAAATATGTTTTGTTGGTAAATGATATTCTTCTACTTTTGCTTTTCGTAGTTCAATTAAATCTTCGTATTTATCAGCAACTTCTTTTAACTGTTCAAATTCCTCAAAGGGTAAAACAGCAAATTCTTTTTTACCATTTTTGCTTAATATATTTGGGTGTAGAGCTATCATTTTAATCCTCCTTTTTGATAAACGTCTTTTCTCTGTAATATTCTATAAATAATAATTTTGTTTCTCTCGATTTCAAATAATACACGATAATTTCCGCTTCTCATTCGATATTCAGGTGTAAAATTAGTTAATTTTGTTACATCGCCCGACAAGTTGTCCGATAAAGCATCAATTTTCTTAAACAGCTTTTCTAAATCAACTTTTGGGATTCTTATACAGTCTTTAATTGATCTTGGTTTGAATTCAATTTTATAAAACATCTTCCATCCTTATTTTGATAATAGAAAGAAAATTGATAATTATTTCTGTAAAGTCAAATTTTAAAAAAAATCCTTATTTTTTTTTCAGATACTTTAACTTTTTTATTAATTCGCTATCGCTTCTAACAAGGTGCATGCTGCATTGGGACAGCTTAATTTTTTTCACTGAAAGATTTATCTCATCTTGATAGTTGCCAATCCGATGGCAACGAGAAGCATGGCAATGATCCAGAATCTAATTACGATTTTTTCTTCCGGATGACCGAGAAGCTCGAAGTGATGATGCAAAGGTGCACAGCGGAATATTCTTTTTCCTGTTCCGGTTTTTTTGCGGGTGTATTTAAAGAAATATCTTTGCAAAATTGTAGATAAAGCCTCGATCACAAACACACCTCCCACAATAGCCAGAAATATCTCTTCTCGAATTAATATTGCCAGAACAGCTAAAATTCCACCTAAAGAAAGTGAACCTGTATCACCTAAAAAAATCTGGGCAGGTTTAGTATTATACCATAGAAATCCGATTAAAGTTCCGACTAAAGCTGAAATGAAAATAGTTAATTCTCCGGCATTCTGGATGAAATCCATATTGAGATATTTTGCTATTATAAAATTACCCTTAATATAAGCCATCACACCCAGAGCAAAGGCTGCGAGAGCAATTGTTCCTGCTGCGAGTCCGTCTAAT
>JAUWNO010000505.1 GCA_030612605.1 Armatimonadota bacterium | reverse complement strand
CAATTTCCAACTTCCGAATGTTTCGACTTGTCGAATCTTCGGAATGTAGAGAAGTTCTTGCCCGTACAATCGGAAGATCAGCAAACTGAACATTCCGATGTTATAGATTTTTGTTTTCATCTTAATAGAACTATCAGCTTGCTGATAGCGGGAAGCTTAACTCAAGTTTTCATAGTTTATTATTTATACCATTCTACGGTAACATCAACAATTTCATCTGGATTTTCAATGGGGAAATTAAATTTTTGTAAAACTTTCAAATATCTTTTTCGAGATTTAGCAGGGATTTCGACCCAGGCTATTTTGCTGGCAAGCAATTCTCCGGATGGAGAAAAAATCTTTATCAGAACTGACTTTTTCTGTGCGATTTTAGCACGGTTTGCCACTGTGAATTTAACATCTGCGCTCACTTTTGTAACCTCAGTAATTTCAATTTCTGAAATCTGTAAATTCCTGCCCGGGTTTTTCATCCAGCAGCTGCGAGCAGCCAAACCAAGTATAACTGCAACTAACAGAATCAGTTTAATTGCTGGTGGAATTGGCCAACGTTTTTTGATATCTATTCTTTCAAATGATGACATTGAAACTCCTTTTTGATTTTAAAATAAGGGTTCTGCAAAATAGAGTGTTTTTGTCATCCTGCTTGCCAAGCCGAAGCTGGCGAAGGCTGGAGGAATTCTGTCTATTTTTCTTACGAAGGATCTCCGCTTATAATGGGATTCTTCGTCGAATGCCTTTGTAAGTTCATCCTCAGAAAGACAGCCTTTTCTCATTTTACAGAATCCTTTATTAATCTTCATAGATCAAGCATTTTCCAGTCATTTCTTCAGGTTGCTTTATATTCATAATTTTAAGAATCGTAGGTGCAATATCAGCTAATTTCCCTGTTTTTAATTCTGGTTTTTCTTTGGCTGTGAGAGATAGAATTAAAGGAACATCGTTAGTGCTGTGAGCTGTGAAAACTTGTCCGGTTTCATCCAACATTTTTTCTGCGTTACCGTGATCAGCTGTTAAGATAATATTATAATTATGTTTTTTGGCAGCAGGGATTATTTCACCAAGGCACTTATCAACCGCTTCTACAGCAGTAATAGCTGCTTCAATAATACCGGTGTGTCCTACCATATCGCAATTTGCAAAATTTGTTACAATCAGATAATATTTTTCAGTTTTCAAAGCTTCAACCAATTTATCTTTAACAATGTAGGCGCTCATTTCCGGTTGAAGATCATAAGTGGCTACTTGTGGAGATGGCACCAGAATCCTGTCTTCATTTGAAAACGGTTCTTCTTTTCCTCCATTAAAGAAAAAAGTGACATGAGCGTATTTCTCTGTTTCTGCCAGACGTAATTGTTTTAATCCCTGGTTCGAGATTACTTCTCCTAAAATATTAGTAAGTTTCGGAAGTCTGAAGCAGACTTCAACAAACGGATCGAACTGAATATCATACTCGCTGAAAGTAACATATTTGAGGTTATGGAATTCTTTTCTTTGAAATTTATCAAACTCAGGCTGGATGAAAGTTCTGGTGATTTGGCGTGCTCTATCTGACCTGAAATTGAAGAAAACTACTGCATCATTTTCTTCTACTGATGCAACCGGTTTTCCATTATCCATAATAACTTTTGGTATGATGAATTCATCTGTAATATTATCATTATAACTTTTTTGGATTGCATCGATCGGATCGAAGAATTCTTCGCCTATAGCAAATACAATTGCATTAAACGCTTTTTCAATGCGTTCCCAGCGGTTATCTCTGTCCATTGCATAATATCGTCCTGAGATCGTAGCAATCTTACCAATACCTATTTCTCTGGTTTTTGTCATAAATTCTTTCATGAAATGAACACCGGAATGGGGAAGCGTATCCCTCCCATCCATAAAAGCGTGAAGATAAACCTGTGGAATTTGATTCTC
>JAUWNO010000206.1 GCA_030612605.1 Armatimonadota bacterium | reverse complement strand
AAACGAGACGCTTATGAGCTGTTGATTTTTCAACAGCAAGGCAAAAATGAAAATTAACCAGTTTTAAGCAAGAAAAAAAAAGGAAGGAAAAAATGATTAAGAAAATAGCAATAACTACAATCTTGTTAAGCCTGATTTTCGTTGGATGCATGATTGCTGAAGAAAGATACACATTGGATATATATCTGACAGTCAATGCTGCTTATAATGCTAACACTGTAGAAATTGGATATATGGATATTGACCATAATGAATATGTTTATCATACTGTTACGGTAGATCCTGGCACTCACATCATTCATCGTCAAATACATGTTTGGTTTCCACGAGATCCTGCACCTGAATGGGTATTTGCAGAAGGTTGGGGTCCTAACTCTTTTCATGATCGTGATGAATGTGATTCGAATTTATATTATCCAATGGAGCTTGAACTATGGTTAGGTGATTATATTGACCCTACTATTCCACTACAAGAATAAAATCTATTCAATACAGGGTAGAAGCCTTTGCTTCTACCCTGTTTATAAAAATTAAAAGGAGATGGCATTATGAAAAAAACATTATTACAAATATTACTTATCTCTATTTTCTCAGTTTATTCTGCTCAAGATTTTACCATTGAGAAAATAAATGAATTCGCCTTTGCTCAAACTTTCAATACCATGGAGGAGACCCTGATAATAGAATACCCTTATTTATATGCATTAACTTCACACGGGCTGGAAATTTATGAAATTATTGATAATGGAAGTTTGGAGAGACTTTCTATTCTCCCCATCACTTTCCCACGTCGTTTTGAACTGAAAGAAAACTTTATTTATCTTACATCAGCTCTTTCTTATATGTATGATCTATTTTTACCTACACTTTATCAAATTGATGTAACTGATAAGGAGAATCCATTTATCTGTAATGAAATTGAATTTGATGAACCTGCCATTACTTATCTTATTCCGGTAATTTTTGGCAATTACCTTATTCTAGGAAATTTTCATATGGAAGATAGAATATACTTATTACCCGAATTGGAATTTGTAGCTACTATCCTAGATACATTGATAGCATTACATAAAATTACAGATTACATTGGGATAGATCACGTCTCTATCAGTCTTATGAATATCTATGATGTTTCGAACTTAACAAATATGCAACTTATCGGTACAATAGATATGAGTCCCATTCATGGAGGTTTTGTTACCAGATATTTTGAAATGTTGAATGATACAATACTAATAGCAGGCGGACAAACTGCTGTTTCTTTCTGGGATATCACTGATAATGCCAATTGGGAATATATTTCTCATTATGAAACTGAAGATAGTATGATATATGGGAAAAATTTTACGATAATGGATTCACATTTGATACTTAGCCTGTTTTACGGATTGGAGCTTATAGATATTTCTGATATTTACAATCCCCAATTTGAGGATCATATTGTTTCTTATAGCTATGTGAAGGCAAGCGTGAGTTACAATGAAAATTTATACGTGGCAACCCGGTACGACGGCATACAGAGGTATCAAGTAGCAAATGGCGAGTTTGATTTCATAGAAAACATTTTTGACTATCCTTATTTTTATAGCGGATATATCTATTTAAATCATTTGTTTATTCAAACCTATCGTTATGGTCTTCTTTTATTTGATATAAGTAATCCAAATGAACCCATAGAAATTCAAACGATACTTTCAAATCCTGATTATAAAGTATTACAGGGATATGAGAACAAGCTTATTATAAAAGATTGGTCAAATTGTAGTTACAAAATATTTGATATCTCTGATCCACTCGATCCAATATTGACAAATACAATATTTATTGGTGACTGGATGCAGATAAGTTTGTCTTATTTAAGATTCGATGCTGCAGAGCCGAATGTAGTTTATTTTTTTACGAAACATCCTAACACGATAATAAGAAAATACGATATTTCCGAACCCGGAAATACTGTATTACTGTTTGAATATACCGAACTTGATGGAGATAGCTTTTTTGTTAAAAATGGCTTTGGGTATTTATTGGATGATATCAACAACTATCAAAATCTATATATCATTGCTGGATTATATGAAAATGAGCCTTTTCTAATAAACACGATTGAACATTTTTCAGATTATCAATATAGCCCTTATATCAAAACTTGCGGTTATTACCTGTGTCTCAATTACATTTCTGAATATAAGGAAACAAAGTTTTATACATTAAATAATCCTTTAGAACCGGAATATGCCTTTGAATTAGAAGTTCCGTCCAGTTCCGGATGGTCTGTACTTTATAATGATTTTCTTTTTACTAATACTAATGTATCTTCTTATATTTATGATATAAGTGGAAATCCATCCGGAATTCTTCAACCTATTGATTATATTCATGGATTAACATACATTTACTCAATGGGATTCTATGAAACAAGTGAAACGAAATATCTTTTTACTATTGAGGAATCGGATGTGGGTGTTTTTGAGTTTTCATATAATGTTTCTGTGTTTGAAGAAATACTTAATACGGATACAATAACTTTATCAAATTTTCCCAATCCTTTCAATCCATCCACTACTATTTCTTTCAATCTCACCGCAGAGAACGCTGAGCACGCAGAGATAAGTATTTATAATATCAAAGGGCAAAAACTGAAAACTTTTCCAAATCTCCAAATCAACAAATCTTCAAATCAACAAATTATATGGGACGGAAAAGATGATAATAATCAACCAGTCTCCTCAGGTGTCTATCTCTATAAATTGAAAGTGAATGGTAAAACATTGGCTTCCAGAAAATGTATTTTGCTTAAATAAATCCGGAGGTTCTTATGAAAAGAATAATTAACATGATATTTTTTCTGACCTGCTTTAATCTTATGCAAGGTTTTATATTCGAACAAATTTCCGAATTCAATAAAACAGAAAGCTATATTACTTATAACGATACCTATGCTGTAAAAGATGATTATCTTTTTTCTACTACTATCAGGGGATTTCAAATTCATCAGATTTTACCAGATTCACTGGAATTGGTAAATGATTTTAATCTGGAAAAATATACGTATCATTTAAAAATCAAGGATGATTTTCTGTTTGTTTCTTGCGGAACAAATCGTCTTTATAAGTTCGACATTAGCAATATTACTGAACCTGTATTAATGGATTCTATCGAAATGTTGGGAGCTTATGTCTTTTTTATCAATAATGAACTCCTATATGTGAATGAACACACAATCACAGGTTGGAAAATCCATATTTTTAATTATAATACTATGGAAGAACTATTCTGTTACGATGTACCACAAGTATATTCCAGCTTAAAAAAAATTGGTGAGAATATAGCAAGAGTAATAATATATGATCATATCTTTTTATATGATATATCGGCTCCTGATACACTTGTTTGGATAGCTGATGATGAGATTTCAGAGCACTCATGTCCGGGTAAGATCGAAATGCTGTCAGATTATCTTTTCGCGACTGGAAGTTATCTGGGTAAATTTGAAATTTATGATATATCGCAGCCAACTGATTGGCAGCTTATTACATTTATCGATTATGATGGAATGTGTTTTAATATAATCAGCGATAGACTAATAATTAAAGAATATCGGACATTATATTTATTCGACATCTCTGATTTGAGCGAGCCGGTTCTTTTGGATAGCACCTCTATTGATTCTTATGACAGATTTGATAATTTGAAAGCCTTTGGAAACAATATCTTTGCCGGCACTTATGCAGGAAAGCTCATCTATTACAAATTGAGCGATGATCATTTCCAGGTAAATCAAACTATTTCCAATGGAGGAAAATTAAGCACTTCTTATCAAATCGATGATAATCTTTATATTTTTTCTTTTTGCCAGGGAATCAAGCATTGGAATGTATCTAATCCTGCTAATCCCGAACTAATAGCATCCTACTGGTTCGATCTAACAAGTCGTAAAATTGATGGTGCGGAAGATATCCTGATTGCTTATGGTTCTGACATCTTATTGGAAAAATTATCAAATGTGGTTTTCAGGATTATGCCCGATGGCAGTCTGGAAGAACTGGACCGACTTTATAATCAAGATTTCTGGGTTGAAGGATTACATTATCATCCTGATTACGGCTTCTTTCTAACTGAAAATGATACTTTGCGGCTTTATACTTTAGATGTAGATGATAAGCTGGAAGAGATATTTACTTTGCAAATTCCGGAGATAATTTTTGCTGAATTTATCTTTGTTGATAATGTAGCTTATATTGTTGGACTGGGAAAAATGCTGGTTATCGCGAATATCGATGATATAACTCAAATGAGTGTTGTAAATGAAATTGAAATTGAAGATTATTCTTGCTTTTTATCCTATGGAATTTATGAAAATCTCCTATTCCTCGGGTCTAATGATTATATCTTCCAAAATAAAGTTTATGATATTTCCCAGCCGGAGAATCCTCTTTTATTTGCAGAATTAGATAATTTTGGTGTTGTTTCCATAGATGCAGAAAACGATATTCTCTTCGCCGGTTTTACGGATACTTACGCCTTTGATATCAGCAATATAGCAACAACTGGTATAGCCCTTGAAATTCAGGAATTTCCTGTTTGGCACAGAACTGAAGATCTCTATTCTTTTGAACAGAACGGAAAATATTATTTTTATATTTTAGACCAAAATTCCTGTCGCATCTTTCATTATGATAATACTGCAACAGAGGATTATATTGAAGACATCAATCCATTTCTGAAGAATTTCCCCAATCCTTTCAATCCAAGTACCACCATACAATTCACCGCAGAGAACGCAGAGATAAGTATTTATAACATCAAGGGACAAAAAGTGAAAACTTTCCTCATAAACTCATACACCCATAAACCCATAAACTCAATAATTTGGGATGGGACT
>JAUWNO010000033.1 GCA_030612605.1 Armatimonadota bacterium | reverse complement strand
GAGTCGGGTAAAGGTAAATGCCAACCGTTGCGAAGACCTCTTTCATCGACTGTTCGCAAGGTTTTATAGTCATTCCAGCGTATCATCCACAAATTCTTTATCACTTAAGAAGGTCTTGAAATGAGCTTTTTTCCCATCTGTTATAATTTGCAAAGCTCCATCGATTCCGGAAATAAAAAGATTAGGTCCCAGAAAATCATACTTATCTAAAGTTACTTCATGAGGAAAGCTAAACCTGTTTTTCAGCGAAGTGGAGATAAAACCATATTCAGGTGTTACAGCTTTTATGAACTCGATGGAGCTGGAAGTCTTGCTGCCATGATGACCGATTTTAAGAAAATCACAATCCAGAAATTCCGGATAACACAATAATAAATGTTTTTCTCCTGCATTCTCCAAATCACCTGTAAAAAGCACTGAAAAATCAAAATAATCCATCCTCACAACGATTGACATATTGTTTATGTTCTTACAATAAAAAGAATTATCCGGATGTAAAATCTTACATTTTATAGTTCGCAAAGGAAGATGAGTTGTATCGCTAATTGTAATAACTTCACACTTTTCCTCTTCAATTTTATCCTCGAAAGTTTTCCATATTTTCCTTTTTTGAAATTCATCGGTTACAACCAGGTTTTTGATTTTGAGTTCTTGCAAGACAAAGTCCAAACCACCATAATGATCATTGTGAGCATGAGTTATAATCACCCAATCTAATGTAGAAATTCCATTATTTTTAAGATACGGGAAAGCTGATTTTTCAAGATGCTGATAAGTAAAATCCGGAGGTCCGGAATCGATTAAGATACTTTCATTATCCGGAGTTTCTACCAGGAATAGATCTCCCAAACCACAATCGAAAAAGGTAATTTTTAGTTTATTGTTGCTTTCCCTTCCAAAAGAGATAAAAATAAGAATAAACGTTGCGATAAGTAATGTAAATAGTAAGTATCTCTTTTTGGATTTTTTCGTCTCTTTTATATCTTCTCTTTTCATCTGGAAAGCGAGCGAAAAAAGAATCAAATAGATCAAAACCATCTGCAAAGAATTGATAGAAAAGAAACCGGAAAACATTGGTAAAGAAGCTGAGAAACCTGACCATTTATCAAAACAGAGCATTAATAATCTGAAACTATTTTGATAGAAGATCGTTCCAAATGGAAGAAAAATTATCAGAAGTGAAAGAGGTAACAAAATGGAAATTAATGGAATCCCGATTAGATTCCCAATGATTCCATTCATATTGAACTGGTTAAAATTAAAAGCAATTACAGGCGCCAGGAAGATATTCAAAATTCCGGAGGAGACAAAAATAATTAGAATTCCATTTAAGATTTTCTTGGTGCCAGATAAAACTTCGATTTCATCTTTTCTTATTTTGATAAATCTAATTCTGGGAACGATATTTAAAAGTACGAAAACTGCTGTAAATGACAATTGCAGTCCAACTGAAAAGAGTTGGTTTGGTTGGATAAATGTGATTGTGATTAAACTGATCGCTAAAATATTGTTGGGAGCCGGTTTTCTTTGGATTATTTTTGCTAATAAGTAAAGTGACAGCATGATTACAGCTCTGCTCACAGATGGTGACCACGAACAAATCTCTCCATAAATAATGAGGAGAATGATCAATGAGACGCGGACAATATTTCTATTGCGAATGAACAGTTTGAGCAAGGAAAATACAATCAGATATAAGATGCCAACGTGCAAACCGCTGACTGCCAGCAGGTGGCTCAAACCGGCTTTGTTGAGAGTTGTTCTCCATTCTGCTAATTCAGTTTTGTCTCCGATTACGATTGCTTTGATGAAACCTGCATTTGCTCCAAAACGGTTTTCTATTCTTCCTCGAATGAATTTTCTGATATTAATAATTGTATTTTTCAGAAATTTTTTCTTTGAATCTTTCACCTTGATTATTGTTTTTGCATAACCAGAAGCGAAAATATTCTTTGAAGCCAGGTATTCCTGGTAATCAAAACTGCTGGGATTAGAGTTTTTAGCGATTTTTCTGATGAAAGCTACCATCGATACGACATCACCATATTTCAAGCCAGTTTGTCTTGTACTAAAATTGATTTTCCCATCCACTTTAACGTCAGAGATTTCATTGATTTCCAAAGTAAAACGAAATGAATCTTTTACTTTCCTCACCTCAGATGTTATCCTTCCCTTTATTGGTTGCATAAGTTGCGGATAGCTTTGTACAATTGAGTTTATATGATTTGTTGGGAAAATCGTGGTTAATGAAATGCGCAGGATTCCCAACGAGAAAATCGCTAAAACCAGAAAATAGAATCTAAATCTTTTAAGGAAAGAAAAGATGATAAGAATCAGGGTTGCAACGATAAAATATATTGGAGGTGCATGCAGGAATTTTCCTGCAATAATTCCTGAAATCCAGATTATTGCAGGTAATACAATTGGACTGGGAGGAGATTTGGTCATTTTATTGATTTCCTAACCCGGATAAACATGAACTAAAAATTAAACACCGAAAACACAGAAATAACACCGAAAATAAAAAAAATCAAATACATTCGCCAGAGTTGTGTAGCTCCAGCTACAAGAATTACTGATTTATTAGCAGCATGAACTGCAAATTTATTCGTAGCATAGCAGGAGCTATGCTACGAGTAAGGAGTAAGTCTTGAGAACAAGAAGCAAACAATGATGTTAACTTAATATATTCTTATAATCTTTTATTATTTTTTGATAAATCTCAGAATTAGTTTTAATGATGGTGTTCAAATCTGGATGATGAACATTATTTTCCGTAGAGATCGCAGAATCTACGAGTTCATATATCTGGGTGAAATGTATTTTGTTTTTCAGGAAAAGGTCGATTGCAGCTTCGTTTGCAGCATTTAAAATCGTAGGAACCAATCCTCCGGTTTCACCCGCATTTTTAGCTAAAAAGAAAAGTGGATATTTTTCTTTTTCAACTTCGGAAAAAGTTAAATCTGGAAAATCTAAAATATTACTTTTTGAGATATTGGATTTGATGTGATGCGGATAAGAAAGAGCAAACAGGATGGGCAATTTCATGGTGGGGAAACTCATTTGTGCTATAATCGATCCATCTACAAATTCAATAAAAGAGTGAATGATCGATTGCGGATGTATTACGGTTTTTATCTCTGAAAAATCCTTATGGAACAGCCAGTGAGCTTCGATCACTTCCAGCCCTTTATTCATCATAGTAGCAGAATCCACTGTAACTTTTGCACCCATGTTCCAGGTTGGATGAGATAAGGTTTGCTCGATTGTAATTTTATCAAATTCGTTCAGAGGGAGTTTCCGAAAAGGACCTCCTGAAGCTGTTAAAATCACAGATTTTACTTCATCTAAAGGAGTAGTTCCAATAGCTTGAAAAATCGCACTATGTTCACTGTCAACCGGAATCAGCTTGGAATCAGTCTGCATTTTCTGTATCAGATGTCCAGCCATAACCAGCGATTCCTTATTAGCCAAAGCAAGATCGATTCCTCTGGAAAGAACTGTCATAGTGGATTTCAGACCAGCAGAACCAAAAATACCATTAAGCACAATATCACATTCGATAGTTTTAAGAGCTTCGAATAAATTCTCTTCACCAAATTTGACGTTTGTATTCTCAGGATAATCAGTAATCTGACTTTCCATAGAGTTGTTTGTTATAACAATATTTGGAATGGAAAATTCTCTGGTTAGAGCAAACAGTTTTTGATGATTGTTATTTGCGGATGCGAGTACGATTTTGAATTCTTCCGGATGCTGCCTGACAACTTCGATCGTGGAAAGACCGATTGAACCGGTCACGCCCAAAATAGCGATTTTTTTCATAAATTCAATCCGATTGAGATGCGATGCGAATTTTCCAAGTCTTCCGAGTCTTGTTCAAAGGAATAATTTATTTTCCATTTATTTTTTATTTTTAATGATAAACCAGTGGTGAAATTATCAACATCATAACCAAAATATACATTGATATTTTTATGGAGGTCTACATCCAATCCAAAATGAAAATCAAAGCTTAAAAAGCCGGCAGCAATTGTGGCAGTTTCTTTTCTACCATCAGTATGTATTTCAGTTCCAGCCAAAACTTGAGAATTTAAGTTTAATAACGGCAGAAAAAACTTGTAATTGGATTCGATATCAAAACCCGGATTTACGATTTCATGAGTTCCATTTCCCCATAAAATCTGGGTTGAAAAGAAATCACGAATCTTGAATGCAATCAATAACTTATCTGAAAATTCATAAAATGATGAAATATCAGCTCCAAAACCAAAACCATTTTCTTCAGCGAGATGACGATAGGCAAATTTGGGAGTTAAGCCAATATGATAATTTCCAATTTTCCTGTAAAATCCAAAATAAACTACAAAATCAGAATTGTTCACTGATTTGTATTTGTAGGGTCGGTTATCAAAGCCTACTTCCAGGGTGTCGTTAGGAACTTTTGTAAGAGGTATATCATCGATGCCAATCCTGGTAATTACAACTGAGAATTGATTATTCCAGATAGCAGAAAAGGTATCATAAGTAAGGAGACCCATATATTCTTCGGCATGCATCAATTCAAATTTATTTCCTTCGGTTTTGGCAATGAGAGCAGGATTCCAATAGGCTAAACCATAGGAATCAACATCAGAAATTCCGCAGTTCCCCAGGGCAAAATTTCTCACTCCGCAGCCCATCCTGAAGATTTCTCCAGCATATTTCGTGGCAGAAAGATTTATCGTTCCTAACAAGAAAACAGATAGGATAATCAGCTTAATTCGTTTATTCATAATATTTTTACATAACTTCCCATAATTTTTTTCAGCATTCCTTTCGAAAAAGATATAGTTAATTTCGCATCTTTTCCAATGCCGTCAACATTTAATATAATGCCATTTCCAAATTTCGCATGAATGATTTTTTGTCCAACTTTAAAATATTTCTGGTTTTCCAGGATTACAGATTTCTGAGGTTTCTTCTGTTTTTTCGGAGATTGAAGTTCATAAAAAACATGATTTTCTTTTTCCAATAATTCGTCATCGAATTCCATTAAAAATCTGCTTGGCAAGGTTCTTTGAACCGCATCGAATACTCTTCTTGCTCTGGCATAAGATAGAGCTACGATTTTTTTTGCACGAGTAATAGCCACATAAAATAGTCTGCGTTCTTCCTCCAATTCCTTTTCATTATCCATAGATTTGGAATGTGGAAGCAGACCGTTTTCCAAGCCAACAATAAACACATTATCAAATTCCAAACCTTTGGCATTGTGCATTGTCATTAGTTTTACAGATTCTTCATTTTCATCCACACTGTCCAGGTCCGTGTGCAGAGAAATATTTTGCAGATATTCTGTTAAGAAAGGTATTTGTCCGGTTTCCTTCTCAATATTCTCGGAAAATTCATTTGTTGCAGCAATAAATTCTTTGATATTTTCCAATCGGGAAATATCTTTCGGATCATCGCTGAAATCATAAAGATCCATCAAATTCAGATCATCGATTATTTTCATGATCAAAGAAGTGATCGGCATTTCTTCAGATATTTTTTTCCAATTTATTATTTTGGAAGCGAACGCTTCAACTCGCTTGGCAGCAGCTCCTTTGAGTAAATGATTCTCTGTCGATAAGACTGATTCGTAAATCGTGATATTTTTGAGGGTTGCATAATCGATTATTTTTGCAATAGTAGTGTTACCAATTCCTCGGGTAGGAAAATTAATTATCCTGAGCAGACTTTCGGAATCTTGCGGATTTGCCAGAACTCTCAGATAAGCAATTATATCTTTTATCTCTTTACGCTGATAGAAATTGACTCCGCCAACAATCTGGTATTTTATATTTTTTTGAATGAATGCATTCTCGAAAACTCGTGATTGAGCATTGGTTCTGTAAAGAACTACACATTCATTTAAATTTCCATCTTTCAACTTAAAAATATGAATTTTCTCAGCGATAGCTCTGGCTTCTTCATTCTCATTTTCCAGGACATTAAGGGTTGGTTTTCTATTTGATATTATTTCGGTCCACAGCTCTTTTTCATGTCTTTGAGAGTTAAATTTTATCAGGCTGTTTGCCAGGTTTAAGATTGATTTCGGTGACCTGTAGTTTTGCACTAATTTGATTTTTACAACGTTTTTATAATCTTTTTCAAATTCTAAAATATTACGTATATCAGCACCACGCCAGCTATAAATTGCCTGATCATCGTCTCCTACCACGCAAAGATTTTGATGATTTTTAGCGATTAAATTTACGATTTTAAATTGAGCATAATTTGTATCCTGGTATTCATCGATCATCACATATTGAAACATTTTCTCATATTTGCTGCGAATGGATTCATTATCATGAAGCAAAATTGCAGTGTACATCAGAAGATCATCGAAATCCAAAGCATTGTTTTCCAGCAAAAATTTTTGATACGCTTCATAAATCTTTATCACTTTTTCGCTGTAATAATTTCTTTCATTGAATTCAAAAAAATCTTTGGTCAGGATAAGAGAGTTTTTCTGACGACTGATGATATTTCTGACTCTGGCTATTGGAAAATATTTTGGGTCAATATCAAGTTTTTTGTATAATTTTTTAAAGATTACTTTTTGGTCGTTTTCATCATAAATTGAGAAATCTGATGTAAAGGGAAGAATTGCTTGTTCGTAACGAAGAATTCTAGTACAAACAGAATGAAAAGTTCCAATCCAAAGCGAGTGTGTAGAAAGATTAAATGTGTTTTCCAACCTGTCTTTTAATTCTCTCGCAGCTTTGTTTGTGAAGGTTACAACCAGAATATTCCAGGGATTGATCTTCTTATAATTTATAAGATAAGCAGTTCGATAAATTACAGAACGGGTCTTGCCGCTGCCAGCTCCAGCTAAAACCAGCACAGGACCTTCTGTGGTGGTTACAACTTTTTGCTGAGCAGGATTTAAATTATTTAATAAATTCATAGAGACTTAAACTTCCCAAATTTGGTAAGTTCTGAATGATTCTCCCCCTGAATAGGGGGAGTTAGAGGGGGTTGAGAAATTATTTTTATTACCAGAATTTCGGGTCAGAACGATATCCTTCCAACTTTTTAGAATCGATAATTCTGAAGGCTGACATTTTGTAGAAGTAGTAAATGTTTTCTCCAATGATAATGTCTTCGTCTTCATAAGAATTGATTGTGTTATCGTCTATTTCTTGAATAAACTCATAAAAACCATGATATGACATGGAGCGATAAATGAAATATCCATCATCATTTGCATGACCCGGAGTATCCCAGGTAATTGTAACTTTATCATCTTCCGGATAGGAAACCTGGATACCTAAAACTTTACTTGGATAATTATCAGTATCCAGTGGATTGCTTCTATCTAAAGAGCAGGATAAAGTTAGTAAAAATATTATCATGAAAAAAAATGTTTTTCTCATCTCAAAACCTCACTGATAAACCGGTGGGAAAAATTGAAATGCTTGTATCCTGATTCTCAAAAATGATTTTTTCCCAGAGAGCATCATTATATTTTTCAGTAACAATAATCGTGTCATAAATATTATAAGCCCAAACAATTATACCCAAACCCAGAAAAAGTTGAGACATATTGTAGGGAGTTTTCGCATCGGAATAGTATTTTTCAATATCCCCGATATAAGTGGCTTTTTCATATTTATCGTAAATATCCATTGCCTGATCATAATATAAATAGCTCGTTCCCAATAAGACAATTTCCAAACCTAATAAAATCTGTCCTTTGAAATAGTGCTTTGCAGAGAAGTGTCCCCAACCCGGAACAATTACGGATTTGATTACATTTTTTATTGGTTTTTGTTTTTGAGTTTCATAGATTTGCAGCAGGTTATTTCTTTTTTGAAGGTCTTCACGAGCAGAGAGAAACTTTTCATAAGTATCCCAGCCGTATTTATTTGGAGCGGAGAATTTCTTGATATCGAATTCTTCAGCACTCAAAGTTCTTACAAATATTATTATTAAAAATAGAAGGATGATTTTTTTCATTTAATAACCATAAAATTATAATAATTCCTCAGAGATTTTATTTAAGGCGACAAAACTTCTGTCTTCCAAATTTACTCTCCAGATAAAATAGTAATTTTCTTTAGAAGTCAGAATATCGAACCTGACTTCGTATTTATATTTCCCAACTGAATACATTGCATTCCATCCGGAAGTTTCGACTTCATCACCGAAAAGTAAAATGAGATCATTAGTTAAGGCATTTACCTTTTGAGGAATAATACCATTTTTATAATTTAGTATGATGGATTTTGCAAAAGCTTTGGGGTCTTTTTCCGCTTCTATCAGATTTCCCATGAGGAAAATTTTACTTTTCACTTCAGGAATTTGATACTGAGAATATGATTGTTTAAAATATTTTAAAGCCTGCTTGTAATCCTCTTCATTTTCATAGTTTAGAGCAATATCCTTTAATTCAAGAGATTTTTGCTGCTTAATCTTTAAATCGAGGGCATTGGTAATAGCATCGTTTGCTGATGGATATTCCGGTATGAAAATGAAAGCTTTTTCATAGAACGTAATTGCTTCATCAATTTTGTTTTCTTTGATCAGGTTATTTCCGGTATTAATAAATGAATCACAGATATTAATTAGTTGGTCTTGAACGAAGGTCTCTTTTTCCGGGTTATAAGAAATAGTTTTTTGAAAGTATTCTCTTGTCTCATAAAATCGTTTTTGTTCAAAAGCTTCATTTGCCATTAAAAGATATATTTCACTGATTTCAACATTGATTCTATCTTGAAAAGATGTAGGATAATCTATCATTCCAAAAAGCAGATCAATCGCAATTTCATATTTTGCAGAGTCTTTGAATGTCAAAGAATTATTAATATATTCCGGCATTAAATTATCGATTACAGATTGAGATTTGATGGAAAACTCATTTTGCGGATAATTGTCCCAAAGCAGCTTATAATCGGTAAAAATCTGGTTTTTATTGTTCAATTTATAATTAATATTAATTCTTTTATAAAGGATTTCAGGTATCAATTCGGAAGTTTGAAGATGCGTAATGATATAATCATAAGTGATTAGAGTGGAATCAATGTCATTATTTTCAAAAGCGATTTTTGCCATCTCAAAACAACAATTATCCATCGATTCATCAGCTTGATAAGAATTTGCCAGGTAAAAAAACTTTTTTGCCAATAACCAATATTTCTTAGAAAAAGCTTTTAAACCTAATTTATAATAGCAGTCGGAGCGCTCCATTTCTGCTTTTGTTGCAAGAGCACTCTGGGGAGATTTCTTAAGAAAAATATCGTAATTTTCAATAGCAACCGGGTAATTACGTTTTTTATAAAAACTGTGTGCCAGGTAATATTTTTTGTTTAAAAAACATCCTGAAATCAAGAGGATTAATATCAAAATAAGTGAGTTAGAGAGTAATTTCATTTTCTTCATTTGCTATTTCAAACCTTTCATCTGAAATTAATTTTTCAAGCTTCTCAGATAAGCCGTGATTAAGAATTATTCGAGCATCTGTTTTGTCGGGAATTTCAAGGATTTCATCCGGTTCAGGATGAAGCGCATCAATTATTAATAAATCTGTTTGGGAAAAATATTTCTCAATGTATTTTGTGCTGCCCAAATCTGAAGAATAGAGCACTTGTTTATCATTGTATCTTATTAGAAATGAATACGATATCAACAGATTTGAAAAATTATTATGCCTGACAAAATCTTTATAACCAAGCATATGGTCGGATGGAATAACTTGGATTTCCGGAATATCTTTTGTTATTTCTGAAGTTAAAGCAAAATTGATTTTAAATGTATATTTTTTGGGGAAAGTATAGAAATAATTTAAAGTTTTAACAAAAAAATCAATATCTTCCGGAAGATAAATATTCAAAGGTTTCGTTCTATTTTGAAGGTGGAGCAATTGCAGAACCATGAATATTCCGGATACATGATCCGGATGATGATGACTGATAGCAATTACATCCAAAGCTGTCTTGTCCAATCCATTTTTCAGTAGCTGTTGAGCTATTCCTTCACCACAATCAAAAATTATATTTTTATCGGAAAAATTAATCCAGACACAGGCATGATTTTTCCCCAGAGTTGGAATACCTGAACCTGAACCTAAAATTTTGATTTTCAAGATTATTCCTCTTTTCCAGGTTTAAGTTGATTTTCCGGTATTACAATCGGAATTTGATCGAGTTTCTTTCCGAAAAACAAAAAGAAGACTGCAAAGATAACAGTTGAAATTATAAGAAGTTTATCGGATTCCATCTTAAGAACAATGATTGTAACCAAAACAATGATGATATTTATTAGATAAACTATTATTGCCGTAACTTTATCTGAACCAATTGCAGTTCCGATTCGGTGAGTAGAGTGATCTTTTCCTCCCTGACTGATGCGACGACCATCTCTTTTACGAGTGAAACTAACAAGAGAAATATCAAAAATAGCATAACTCAAAAGTAAAATTGGAAGCAGATAATAAAGGTTGTTATTCATACTTTTTGTTGCTAAACGACCAGCGAGAATTCCCATTGTTGATAGAAAATAACCAAAAAACATACTCCCGCTATCACCAAGAAAAATCTTAGCAGGATTAAAATTATGAGGTAAAAAACCGAAAGCTGAACCGGCAAAAGTTAGAGATAATAGACAAATATACTCAGATTCTGAAGGAAAAAACTTATTCTTGCTGATAAAACTAAAACAGTAAAACCCGATAGCCAGGATGCCGGACATGCCGGTGATGATACCATCCATATTATCCAGAAAATTTAGGGCATTCATCAAACCAATCATCCAGAAAAATAGAATTGGGAGAGTAATGTTGAATGGTCCAAATAAAGTGATTAAATTATTGAAGTAGATAAAAACCAGACATGACAACAATTGACCGCCCAGTTTAACCAGCGGGTGCATACCGAATTTATCATCTATTATTCCCACTACGAGAATAATAAATGCACCCAGAAGATAGCCCAATACCGCATTATCGAGTGGATGTTTGGTTGTTAAAATAACAAAAACAGTGAAAACAAAAAAACCAATAAACACAGCAACTCCTCCCAGAAGGGGAGTCGCTTTTTTGTGAAGCTTTCTTGCTTCCGGTTTATCCATGAAATTGGTTTTATAAGCAAATCTGATTATGAAAGGCGTTATCGTGTAAACCGTCAAAAACGCCAGAATAAAAACCGTGAAGTACACATAGATTATACTCATAAATTCCTCATTTATCTCCTGATTCCATTGATTTTTCAAACTCTTTTTTAAAAAAGAAGATTATTTTGTCAACCATTAATCCCTGATAATCCCTGATAAGATACTGCTTACTACTTAGCTCACGGATTCTCACTGATAGACACAGATAAAGAATTTCGCAAAACTAAATGAAGCAAC
>JAUWNO010000050.1 GCA_030612605.1 Armatimonadota bacterium | reverse complement strand
TTCTTTTGCTTCTTCCACGCAATTATCACATATTCCGCAATTTTCAATCGAGTATTTTTCTCCAAAATAATTTAGAAGCGGAATTCTGCGGCACACATTTGTTTCACAAAAACTAACCAGAGCATCGAGATGAATATTGGCAATCCGTCTTTCTTTATCCTCTTTCTGATTGATAAAATATTTGATCTTTGCAATATCTCCGTAACTGAAAAGCAGTAAACAATGCGATTTCAATCCATCCCGTCCTGCTCTACCAATTTCCTGATAATAACCTTCAAGATTTTTGGGAAGATCGAAATGGATGACAAAACGAATATTTGGCTTATTTATTCCCATTCCAAAAGCGATTGTAGCTACGATTATTTGCACATCATCTTTAATGAAAAGTTCCTGATTTTGTTTTCGTTCTTCATCGAGAAGTCCGGCGTGATACGGTTTTACGGAAAATCCTTTCTCATCCAGAATTTCATAAAGATCATCGACCTGTTTGCGCGAAAAACAATAGATAATTCCTGATTGATTTGGAAACTTCTCCAAAAATACCAAAGTTTGAAAAACAGGCTCTGTTTTATGAATGATCTGTAAAAACAGGTTTTTTCTATTAAAACTGGAAATAAATTCATTTGATTTTTCAAATTTCAGATTTTCTTTGATATCCTGCTGGACTCTCGGTGTTGCTGTCGCAGTCAATGCCACACAAACAGCTTTCGGAAAAAGTTTCCTGACTTCGATTAATTGTCTGTATTCGGGGCGGAAATCGTGTCCCCATTCGGAAATGCAATGAGCTTCATCGATGGTGATACAATCGACTTTTACTTTTGAGAGAATATAGAGAATTTTCTGCGTCAACATTGCTTCCGGAGCGAGATAAACCAGTTTAATTTTATTATTGAGGATTCGATTTATATTAGACTGATATTCACTGTATGATAAGGAACTATTCAGAAAAACCGCTCTGATTCCCATTTCATGAAGTTGCTCAACTTGATCCTTCATCAGAGAAATAAGAGGAGAAATAACAATCGTCAAACCATCAAAGATGAGAGCTGGAAGCTGATAACAAAGTGATTTCCCGCTTCCGGTCGGCATTATGATCAGAGTATCTTTTTTGGAGAGAATGTTTCGGATAATATCCTGCTGCAACAGACGAAATTCATCGAACCCGAAAGTGCTTTTGAGAATGGATTTTATTGATAATTGTTCTTTTACTTTTTCCATCATAATACTTTAACTTAACCGCTAATCGACTCCAATGATCGCGAATAAGAATTTTATTTTAATTTTTATTTTCCTAATTTCACTAATTCAACTAATTTAACCAGTTTAACCAGTTCAACTAACTCTTGCCATTGACCTTCACAGACGAACAAAGATAAAATATTTTTTTTATTCGTGATCATCCGTCAAATCCGTGTTATCCGTGTTCTATTCTCCCCACCAGGTCATATTCCCAGGAATCGGTTATCTCTACGGTAACGATTTTTCCAATTTCAGTTTCACCCTTTTCGATGAATACTATTCCGTCAATTTCGGGAGCATCGAAATAACTTCTTCCCTCGAAAGAAAATTCTCCTTCCTCACCAATTCGGTCAATAATAACTTTGATTTTTTTACCTATCAGGCTGGCAAGGAAATCTTCGGAAATAGTTTGCTGGAGCGTCATGATCTCTTCTTTTCTTTTTTCAGCAATTTTTTCCGGGATCTGTTCAGAAAGATCGAACGCTGGTGTATCTTCTTCACGGGAATAGGAGAAAACTCCTAATCGTTCAAATTTCATTTCTTGTATGAAATCTCGAAGTTCAATGTATTTATCTTCAGATTCTCCCGGATAGCCTGTAATGAGAGTTGTACGGATTATTGCTTCAGGAATTTTTGTTCGGATTTCTGTGACGATCTCTTTGATGCGCTCTTTTGTAACTTTCCGGTTCATGCTTTGCAGAATATCATTATTAATATGCTGAATGGGAATCTCGAAATATTTGCAGACCTTCGGCAGTTTCCCAATCGCATCGATGATCTTGGAAGTAATATGTGCAGGATGAAGATAGAGGATTCTTATCCATTTCAGTTTTTCAATTTTATGAAGTTCTTCTAGAAGTACATCGAGTTTTGGCTTTCCGTAAATATCAACTCCATAATTTGCTGTATCCTGAGCAGTGATGATTAATTCATTTACTCCTCTTTCCGCTAAAGATTCAGCTTCCTGAACAAGACTCTCAATTGGAACGCTCTCTAAATTTCCCCGAATGGAAGGAATTGCACAATAACTGCAATAGTTATTACATCCGTCGCTGATTCTCAAATATGCAAAGTGGGGGAGAGTTAACAGTTTTCGTTGATATTTACAAGTTTGGGAAAATAATTTTGAAAAATTATCAAAATCTTTCAAATCAATTAAATGATCAATTTCAGGAATATCTTTCTCAATATCCTTAAAATATCTTTTTACTAAACATCCTGTTACGATCAGTTTTTTACACTTACCGGTTTTCTTGTGTTCTGCAGCTTCCAGGATAGTATCTATGGATTCTTCTTTAGCATCATTAATGAATCCACACGTATTGATGATGATAACATTTGCTTCTTCAAGTTTATTTGTCTGCCGATATTTATTCTGCTCGATAATATGAGCGAAAACTTCACTATCTACCAGGTTCTTGGAACATCCCAGACTTATTATTGCATATTTTTTCATATTAATTTTAACCACGGAGCACACGGAGAACACAGAGATTTTTAGAAGCAAAACTTCCAAAGTTTTGAAACTTTTATACTTGTTCCCATGCTCCTGCGTGGGAATACATTGGCTAAACGCTCTGCGTTAAAAACAATTCTCATTTATTCATCTAAGTTAATTCTTCAAATTCTTGACGCAGGAGCGTCAGTTTTTCGTTCCCACGCAGAAGCGTGGGAACGAGTTGAATTCAGTGTCTTTCGGTGTTATTCAGTGTTTAATTTAATCCAATAAATGAACGATCACACCTGAACGAAGTTTAGGTTCAAACCAGGTGGATTTTGGTGGCATCACTTTCCCTGCATCAGCAATTGCCATAAGCTGCTCGATGGAGGTTGGAAACATGGAAAAAGCTACAGCTTCTCCGGCATCAACGCGTCTGGAAAGTTCTTCTAGTCCGCGAATACCACCCACAAAATCGATGCGTTTATCTTTACGGGGATCACCAATTCCCAATATTGGAGTAAGAAGATTTTCCTGTAAAATAGAAACATCGAGTGATTTCACCGGATCATCTTCGGGAAAAGAACCTTCTCTGGCTGTAAGCTTATACCAGGACCCATCCAAATACATTCCGAAATCGTGCAATCCTTCCGGCTGATATGCTTTTTCTTTGAAATGAATATCAATAATGAAATTTTCTTCTACTTTCTTTAAAAATTCATCATGGGAAAGACAATTCAAATCTTTAACAACACGGTTATAATCCATAATATAAAGCTGGTCATGTGGGAAAATAACAGAGAGAAAATAATTATATTCTTCTTCTCCTGTATGATTCGGATTTGCTTCTCTTCTTCTCTGTCCTACGATCGTTCCGGAAGCAGAACGGTGATGTCCGTCTGCAACATAAAGAAAATCGATTTTCCTAAAAATGTTTTCGATTTTTTTTATTACGTCTTCGTTATCGATTTTCCAGAAAATATGTTTAATCCCATCTTCTGCTTCAAAATCATAAACTGGTTTTTCTTTGATTAATTCATTAACCAGATTATTCATATCTTCTCTTGCCTTGTAAGTAAGAAAAACCGGACCTGTATTTGCATTCAAGGAGTCCACATGCTTGATGCGGTCTGCTTCTTTATCTGCTCTGGTGTGTTCATGTTTCTTGATGATATCATTTTCATAGTCTTCAATGGATGCCCCGACAACGAGTCCTATCTCATCAATATTGCCCATGATGAGACGGTAAAGATAAAAACAAGGTTTATCATCCTGAATGAGAATCCCATTTTCAATGAGTTTATATAGATTTTCTTTTCCCTTCAGATAAACAGCCTGATCATAAATGTTAATATTTTCTGGGAGATCAACTTCGGGTTTTACAACGTGCAGAAAACTATAAGGTTTATCTTTCACCTGCACGCGTGCTTCCTTTGAATTCAGTACATCATAAGGTGGGGAAGCCACTTCTTTAATCATTTCTTCTGCCGGACGAACTCCCCTGAAAGGTTTGATCTTAGCCATTGTTTTCTCCTGATCTATTTTTTACTTTTTCTACTGTTAGATGCACTTTCCTGCCGTTAATATCCCACTCGATCATATCTTTCTGAACTTCTTTTACTTTATGGAACGAATCGGTGAGAGTTTCATTCTTGATATAATCAGCATATTTCAGGAATACATCCTCGATTTCATTTTCTGCCAGGAAGAATATCTTTATTCTGTCCATGATCTCAAAACCATTTTCCTTGCGAGTGAACTGGATCTTATTCACAAGTTCACGAGCCAGTCCTTCCTCGATGAGTTCAGGAGTGAGATGAGTATCCAGAGCCACAAAAAGCTCTTTATTTGTTTCGAATACAAAACCTTCTCTATCTTTGATGGAGATGAGCAGGTCTTCTTCGATAAGTTTGAAGGTTCTGCCCTCTATTTCGAGGAAATAATCTTTACCTTGATGAAGAATTTCAACTATATGATTTGCATCCATCTGAGCAAGAGCTGCAGCAATGCCTTTCATATGTTTACCATATTTCGGTCCCATAACCTTGAAATTGGGTTTGAATTCATATTTCACAAAGTCATCTTTTTCGAGGATATACTTAATCTCTTTCACGTTTATTTCTTCTTTGATGAGATTCTCCATTCTTTGAACAAGAGATTTATATTTTTCCGGGATATATAAAGCAATTAAAGTCTGACGAACTTTGATCTGGCAGGTATTACGTGCTGCCCTTCCCAGAGAAACCAGGTCGATCACGGTTTTCATCTCTTTTTCCAGTTCAGGATAGATAACCTTACTGTTGCTAACAGGATAATCTTCAAGATGCACGCTTTCTTTTCCAGTAAGATTGATAAATATTTCTTCTGACAGAAAAGGAGCAAATGGAGCCATTAATTTGGTTACAGCAACCATCACCTGGTAAAGTGTGAGATATGCCTGCTTTTTATCTTCTGTAAGTTCCAGTTGCCAATATCTTCTTCTGCTGCGTCGCACATACCAGTTACTGAGTTCATCTACTACAAAGTTCTGGATATGGCGAACAGACCGCGTCAGTTCATATTTTTCTATGTTCTTTGTAACATTTGCAATTAAAGTATTCAAACGGGAAATGATCCATTTATCTATCTCAGCTTCTTTTTCATCCGAAATTTTATATTTGTCTGCATTAAATTTATCTATATTTGCATATGTTACATAAAATGAATATACGTTCTTTAATGTGCCAAAGAATTTATTAACGATCTCTACTACGCCTTTTTCATCGAATTTTGTAGGAATCCAGGGAGGACTTACAGCCAGCAGATACCAGCGGATGGCATCGGCTCCGTATTCATCCATAAGTTTAATCGGATCAACTGTATTGCCTTTACTCTTGCTCATTTTTTGACTCTTCTTATCCAGGATAAGGTCGTTTACAAGAACGTTATTATAAGATGATTTTCCTGTGAGCATTGTGGAAATTGCCAGCATAGAGTAAAACCAGCCGCGGGTCTGGTCGATGCCTTCACTTATAAAATCAGCAGGGAAAAGCTCTTTTTCGAATCTATCTTTATTCTCAAAAGGGTAATGCCACTGGGCAAAAGGCATTGAACCGCTATCGAACCAACAATCTATAACTTCCGGGGTTCTAATCATTTTCCCTTTACATTTGGGACACTCAAGTTCGATATCATCCACGTAAGGTCTGTGCAGTTCGATATCTTTGGGAACCTGTGAGCCGTCTTTCATTTTACCCTTTTTTCTTAGATCTGAAATTGAAGCAATGCTTTCCTGTTCTTCGCATTTCTGGCAAACCCAGATATTGAGGGGAGTTCCCCAGAATCTATCACGGGAAATAGCCCAGTCCACATTATTTTCCAGCCATTCACCAAAACGTTTTTCACCTACAAAAGTTGGAAACCAGTTAATTTTCCGATTATTTTCCAGCATCTGCTGTTTGTAAACGCTGGTTTTAATATACCAACTTGAACGGGCATAATATATAAGAGGACTTTCGCAACGCCAGCAGAACGGATAACTATGGATAACCTGTTTGCGCTTGTACAGCATATTTCTATCTTTCAGGTCTCTGATAATTCCTTTATCTGCATCTTTCACGAATTCGCCAGCCCAGTTTGTTATTTCTTTCGTGAATTTTCCAGCACTGTCCACAGGCTGGATTACAGGTAGTTTGTATTGTTTACCCAGATCATAATCATCCTGTCCGAAAGCAGGAGCAGTGTGCACAACTCCTGTTCCATCGTCCATGGTAACGTAATCTGCCAGTCCAACGTAGAAAGCTTTTTCCTTGGGAATAACGAACGGGAAAAGCTGTTCATATTCTTTGTATTCCAGGTCTTTCCCTGAATATTCTTCCACGATCTCGTATTCATCGTCGATAACTTCCAAACGTGCTTTTGCCAGGATGAGGAATTCATCGTTGTGCTTGATCTTCACATAAACTTCATCTGGATGAACAACAAGAGCTACATTCGAGATAAGTGTCCAGGGTGTAGTGGTCCAGGCTAAGAAATAAGTGTTCTCTTCATTTTTCACTTTGAATTTGATGAAGACGGACGGATCTTCCGTTTCCTGGTATCCCTGAGCTACTTCATGACTGGAAAGCGGTGTACCGCAACTGGGGCAGTAAGGTACGATTTTGTGACCTTTGTAGATGAGTCCTTTCTTGTAGAAATCGTTCAATATCCACCAAACGGTTTCAATGTAGTCATTTGTAAGTGTTTTATACGGATTATCCAGGTCTATCCAGTAACCCATCATACGGGTCATTTCCCGCCACTCTTTCTCATAAGAAAAAACCGATATTTTACATTTATTATTGAATTTTTCCAGACCGTAGTCTTCTACTTCTTTCTTGTCTTTCAGTCCGAGCTGTTTTTCTACTTCGATCTCCACAGGAAGACCATGTGTATCCCAGCCGGCTTTACGTTTCACATGTAAGCCCTGCATGGTTTTATAACGGCATACAGCATCTTTGATAGCCCTCGAAATAACGTGGTGAATGCCAGGCATACCGTTTGCAGTGGGTGGACCTTCATAAAAAATGAATTGCTTGCCATCTGCACGAATGTCTTCGCTTTTCTGTGCAGTGTTTTTTTTCTGCCAGTAATCCCTGATCCTTTTTTCCAGGGCAGAGGCTTTTTCTTTTATATCTACTGATCTATACATTTATTCTCCTAAATTTTATAATAATGAACTCAACTGAAAAAATGCAATGTCTTTCTGAGGAAATCTCCAAAGAAATTTCTTACGAAGAATCTCATTTCTAACAGAGATCCTTCGATTGTACAAATGCAAGAGTTCCTCAGGATGACAAAGAAAAGTTTATTCTTCATTCTCTTCTTTGAGAAATTCTGCGTAATATTCATGCAGCTCAGGAACACCTTTCACATATTCTTTCCAGGCATTTCCTGCTTTTTCCATATCTACGCATTTATGACACAGCATCAAAGTATTTTCTGGCGTTACACCAATATAACCGCGGTCATAACAGGTGTTACAGTTTTTTTTCTTCCTGTTATGAGCCGCCAGCTCCTTTGCCTTTTCCAGGTGCTTATCATCTAATCTGAACATACTTAACCTCTTTAAATCTGCTCAAAACTTTTTTAATATGTATAAATGTCAATATTAATAAGTCTTGAAAAGGTCTCTTTCGATAAAGTCTTTCAGATTGACCCTTTCAAGGTTGGAAAGCAAGATATCAGTTATCAACCCTGAAAGTGCTAAGCGGGAAGATAATTTGAAAGAAGCGTTTTCAGGGTTTGCTCATTCCTTCTCAATCCTTGTAAATATTCTGTTCACCCACAATGCTTTCCTATCAAAATTATTTATAAAATTCTCAACCATAAATTTTCTGTTAATCTCGATATGCTCATTGAAAACTTCGTTTCCATTCACAGTAATGGAAACAGGAATTTCCAGGTTTACCATATAGGGATGAATGTATATTGCCAGTTCATCTACACGGGAAGTTTCAATCTCAAATTGATTTCCCCAGTATATTGCTTTAACTGCTCCGGAAATCTTATTCATGATAAAAGCATCATAAAATTCAATTTCCGGGAATTGACCGAATAATTTTATTTCTTTATTATCGCGAAGAACAAAAAGAGAAACTTCATCTCCTCTTTTTTTGAAGGTTTTCAATTCACTCAGTTTCTCGATGTTCTCTACAACTTTACCGGCCATTTTAATTACAATATCATCCTTTTTCAAATCCATACTATCTGCAGTTGAACCCTCTATGATATTTCCGACTTTCACGCCATTTCCTTCAAAGGTTTCATCATGATAAAATCCGAACTGAATTCTTTTGTTTTCCATTTTTATATTGTATTCTTTATGCCACTCTTTAGGTGTTTCCAAAGTATCAAGTTCAGAAATTTCCAACCAATCACACCTGTTGAATTCATGAGTGGAAGTTTCCCAATATATTTCACTTCTGAAGATGTCTCTCGTGTGATTTTTCATATCCTGAACCATAATTGGAACATCAACATCTGCATAAGCAAAATCATGTCCGATCCCCCAATACTCTTTATACAAAAGGTCTGCGCCAGCTTGCAGAGATAACTCCATTAGAAGTCTCATATCTGCAGAAGGATACAAGCCATCTTCATCTGTATTGATAGCCCGTGAATGTCTATTTCTCAAGTTGGGAAGATAAGCAGGATTCTGTGTTACTCTGGAACCCACAGCGATATATCCGTTCAAAGGATAAAAAGCAGCGAACAGGTTCGGATCGGTTAAAGCAAAATGAAAGGAAGCCGAACCTCCATCTGAAAAGCCTGTCATATAAATTTTGTTATCATTGATGTTGTAATTTTCCTTCAGGTTTCTGATCTGGGTTTTGATATTTTCCATCCCAACCAGATCCCACCACATTGTGTTTTGGTTTCCTTGCGGGAAGAGAAAGAACCAATCGTCTCTGACTTCCTGTGGGAAAATCTCTATGACCTGTTGAGTATATTCATCAAAATCTTCAACAAAATCTTTTCTTCCCACACCACCATGTAGATAAACCAGCAATTGAGCAGGTTTGGAGGGATTATAATTTTGCGGAATATGAATAAAATAGGGAGCAGTTAATGTGTCATTGATAACATTTTCTTTTTGTAGAAAAATTCCGGTGCTGTCAGGTTGCCGATAATTATTCCAATCTGAAAGTAAAAAGAAAAGAGAATCATTGCTGATTTCCTGGTTTAAATATAATTCATTGATTTCTTCTAAAAGATCAGATGCAAATACATAAATCGAAATACTCAAAAACAATAAAATAAATAATATTTTTTTCATTTTTTCCTCGTTTTTATTTTTTGTTTAGTCTTATATCAGAATAATTTTTTTCGTATTTTCTAACTCACTCTCGGTCTTCGCCAAGGCTACGCCCCGACAGGTCGGTCTCTCTCTTTGTCACAAGCGAGGGATGACTTCGTGCTATTTTTTCTTCCAATTGTTCTTATGTTCCTTCTCTTTCTTTTAAGAGAAGGACAGCAGGATGAGTTAAGTTTTTTGCTCAAACTCCTATGAAAACAATTTCCAACTTCCGAATGTTTCGACTTGTCGAATCTTCGGAATGTAGAGAAGTTCTTGCCCGTACAATCGGAAGATCAGCAAACTGAACATTCCGATGTTATAGATTTTTGTTTTCATCTTAATAGAACTATC
>JAUWNO010000036.1 GCA_030612605.1 Armatimonadota bacterium | reverse complement strand
TGTACCTGTTTTTATTTTTGGGTTTGATTTTAATTCTATTTAATAAAAAGTTGAATTGGATAAACATGTTAATGATTTCAATATTGCATGGTTTTCTGATTTTGATTATTCCTATTCATCTGTTGTTTTTCCCGTTTATGATCTGTCTGATTCTCTTAAAAAAAGAAAGGTTGTTTTCTCGAATTAAAAAAACAGTTTTTTTCGTATTAATTTCATTTTTAGTGTTCTTTCCCTGGATGAATAGAAACTATAAACTTTATCATAATTTTGCTCTAACATCAACAGGTGGCATAAACCTGCTTTTGGGAAACAATCCCAATACAACTCCAAATGCAGGAATAAATGTAGATATTACACCGTTTATCGATTCAGAAAAAATCCAGAAATTCAATGAGATGGAAAAAGATAATTATTATAAAGAAATAGCATTAGAATTCATTAAGGAAAATCCGGGTTATTATTTTGGATTATATTTCAAGAAATTTCTCAATTATTTTAATTATCGAAATCAGTTAGCTACAGTTTCCGAATCGTCTGTTTTCAGGGTAACAATAAATGCTGTTTCCTGGTTTTTTATTCTTTTTTTTGTTATTCTGAGCTTGTTTAATAAAGAAATGAAAATTCGAGAAAATTTACTATTATTCCTGATCTTTTTGCAAAGCTGTCTGTTCTATTCACTTTTTTTTACGAGGATAAGATTCAGGATTCCTTTTATACCATTTCTTATCATAATAGTTGCCCAGAATCTTAATTATTATTTTTGTAAATTGTTTAAAAAAAATACCGGAGAAAAGAATGTCCTTCAAGGAAGATGATTTAATATTTTTTGATAAAGGTAAGATAGAGAATCCGAAATTCTGGTTCAGATTGGAAGGCGAGCCGTCTTTTGAAGGAAAGAATGTTCTGGATGTGGGCTGTGGTTTTGGTAGTCTTTGCATTGATATGGCTTCCAAAAAGGCAAAAAAAGTGGTAGGTTTAGATATTCATGAATATCCGCTTAAATTTGCTCACGAAAATCTGGAAAAGAATTTTCCGCAATTAACCAAAAATCTCGAATTTCAGCTTGGTGAAGTCTTTAATCTTCCCAGAAACGAATTTGATATTATAGTATCTAAAGATACTTTTGAACATATACTTGATTTGGAAAATGTTCTTCATGAAATGATAAAGCTGCTTAAACCTGATGGTAAAATTTATATTGGATGTAGTCAGCTTTATAATAGCCATTTCGGGGATCATGGCTGTCTGATAAAAAGCTTTATTCCATGGGCTCATTTAATATTACCGGAGTCTTTTTTATTGAAAAGACTAAATAAGCGTAATAATACAAAAATCTCCAGTGTGAAGGAACTTGGTTTGAATCAAATGTCATTAGCAGAAATCCGAACTCTTCTTTTCAATTGTGGCATGAAGGTTTCCCTCTTCAAAATTAATGCCAGCAAAAATTTGGTGATGAAATTATTTTCTTTATTAAGAAGAATTCCTTTTCTTGAAGAATTTTTTTCATACAATCTATATTGTATTATAGAGAAAGACTCAAAATAGTTTAAACTCATTTTGATTGTAAAACAATTAGATGATAAAATTCATTTAAAATATTTTTTGGAAATTTCCAATTTTGACTAATTATTCTGATGAATGCAACTCATCTAAACTTAGCTTTTTATTGACTTAATTTAAAACATATTTTTTTTTACGTTTGAATTAAATTGTTGTTCGTCATTTAAATTTAAAAAAAATTATTAAGAAGCAGGGAGAATATTAAAGGTTTATTAATGAAAAATTTCTTCAAAGAACCGGTAAATAGAAAGATAATTCTGCTTGTTACAATTTTATTCTTAGTTGCAATTGGAATAATGATTTCAAAGAATATTTTTCTGGGTGTTTCGTTAAAATATTCTCTAATTCATGGCAATCAAAATGCTCGTCGAACTTTTGCCTCCATTATTTTTCGTAAGTTAGTATCGATCGAGAAAGATCTTTGCCTGCTCACATCTACTGATGATGCAATTAAAACTGAAGCTTTACAAACACGAATATTTTCATCAACTAATGATATTGAAACTTTGATTAAAGTACTTCAAAATGGTGGTGGTTATGAAGATGTCATATTTGAGGATTACGGTGTCGATGAAATCCGGAAAGTGACTTATATTCTGCAAGAGACACGAGATTTCTATCCCAATATCACTTCAAGTTTAGCTGATAATTTAGTTGAAATCAAAAATATAACCGAGCAGTTTTTTGTGTTGAACAATCTTAGAATTCAAATTGATGATAAGAAAGAAAAGAAAATTTCAGAAAATGAAATGTCAAAGCTGATAGAACAGTTGGAAGAGTTCTCTTTCAACAGTAGAGAAAGAACAAGGGAGATATTTGTTCTTACAGCTGTGGATCAGGAAAGAATCAAACAAGAACACACTTCGACTCTTTATCATCTGCGGCTTATACGCTACATTATTGTTGGAATTATCATGATTTTGGGAATAATCCTTTTTATTCGAACTTTTCTGCAGATAGGTCAAATCGTTGAAAAACGAAAAGCTTCGGAAGAGGAAATTAGCAGCCTGAATAAATCTCTTTTAAACGAACTTGAAATTGCTGAATCGGTTCAATCTTATTTGCTACCAAACTGGTTATTTTTAGAAAAGAATATCATTCTCTCTTCTGCATATACGCCATCTAAGAAAATTGGTGGAGATTTATTTGATATTATCCAGATTTCAGATACACGATATGTTATTTATGTGGGCGATATTTCCGGACATGGTGTGCAGGCAGCCTTGAAAATGACTGCTGTGAAATCAACAATAAATATGATCCTGGAAAATGAAAAAGGGAATATCAAACCTTATTATATTGTGAATCGTTTGAATCAGATTCTGATGAAGGAACTTTTCCCGAACAACTATATGACCCTGCTGCTTTGTGTAGTAGATCTTGATGAAAACGAAGTTCGATATTTCAATGCTGGACATCCTCCCATTATTCGATATAATGTTCTTACAAAAAAAGCACAGGTTCTACTTGATAAGGGAGATATTCCTATTGGCTGGAAATCCGATTATGAGTTTTCTGCTGAAGAAGAAAATGTTATTAAGTTTGATGAGAATGAAATACTATTTTTATATACTGACGGAATATTTGAATGTGAAAATAAAGAAGGGAATCAATTAGGAATCGAGGGTCTTCCTGAATTTCTGGAAGAAAGTATTCCCGGAACCAATACAGCAATTATCTCTCATAAAATAAAAAAGAGTTTAATAGAACAAGATTATGATGTCTCATCTGATGATTTTACTTTATTAGCTTTCCAAAAAAGACCTGAAGAATCTGAAGAACTGAAAACAAAGATGTTTCTGATGAGGTCTTTATTGATTAATACAAGAGATATTGGTCTTCAATGCGAGCATTTTGTTATGGAACGTTTACAAGATCATGGATTGGCAGCGCGAGCAGAATTGATTGCTAATGAATTTTTAAATAACATCGTTATTCACGGTTTAAGTAATAAATCCGATACAATTATTTTGATGCAATTGGAAATCCAGGATGGATTAAAAATAACTTTTTGGGATAAAGGTTTAAAATGGTATTTACCTGAAAAATACGATGAGGATAATTATTTTGAAGATAAGGATTTAAAAAATCTTTCGGGTCGAGGAATACCAATAATTTATTCTCTGGCAACCAAAATAACCAGAACCCGTTACGATGAAATAAATGAAACTGTTATTCATATTTCTCATGATAAATCATCAAAAATATTTGAAAAAAAACAGGTTTAACCTCTTAAAATTTCGATTGGGTCTGAAAGTAAAAATGAGTACTATAAATTCCAGATATATTGATTTTCTCCTTCCGAACTTTTCAGTTCGGAAGGCGCTAACTCCAGAAGCTTCTGCTTCTCTTTAGTTTCCGAAGCAGAAGCTTCAGAAGGAGTAAGTGTTATCAAGTGTAATATGTAGCCATTAGTAATATCAATTTTTTTTTTAGGAACATATCATGCACAATGCAGAATTAAAAAAGATTCCAGCAGTAGATAAACTTCTAACTCAAAATAAAATTATTGAATTAACAAAGCAATTTGGTTCAGAATTGGTAGTTTATTCAATTCGACAAGTTTTGCAAGCGGTTCGAGAAGATGTTTTAAAAGAGCGAAAAACTCCTGAGATGGAAAAAATCATCAATAAAATAGAATTATTGATTTTATCAATTGCAGGCAGCTCTCTGAAATCAGTGATAAATGCAACCGGAATTGTGCTGCACACAAACCTGGGCAGAGCACCTTTGGGAAAAGCTGTAATAAAGCAGATGGAACCGATCATAAATAATTATTCAAACCTGGAATTGAATTTACAAACAGGCAAAAGAGGACACAGAAAATCTCATGTGACCGAACTGATAAAATTCATTACAAAAGCCGAAGATGCAGTAGTTGTTAATAATAATGCTGCAGGAATTATGTTGTGCCTTAAAACTCTTGCCTTTAAAAAGGAAGTGCTAATTTCGCGTGGCGAATTGATCGAGATTGGTGGTTCATTTCGGATTTCGGAAATATTGAAAGCAAGCGGCGCCAAAATGAAGGAAGTCGGAACTACAAATCGAACCCGAATTTCTGATTATGAAAATGCGATCACAGAAAAAACCAGAATTATTTTCAAAGCTCATAAATCTAATTTTCATATGATAGGATTTACTGAAGAAGTTGAAATAGCACAACTTTCTAAACTTGCCAAAATACATAATCTAATCTTGATTTATGATATTGGTTCAGGACTTCTGAGGAAACCGGAATGTCTTGCCTTGAAACATGAACCTGATGTTCGTTCCGGATTGAATGATGGAGCGGATTTAATTACTTTCAGTTGTGATAAATTGTTGGGCGGACCTCAAGCTGGAATTATTGCCGGTAAAAAAGAATTGATTTCTAAAATTGCCAAAGCTCCGATGATGCGTGCCTTAAGGGTTGGAAAAATGACTCTTGCTGTGCTTTCTTCTGTGCTGAAATTCTACTTAAAAGATGAAGACCTTTTTTCGCAAATTCCTATTTTTATGATGCTGAATCAAGATAAAGAAAAGCTGAAAAATATTGCCCGAAATCTTTCTGTAGAATTGAATAAGAAGAATATCAAAAATAAAATCGTAGAAAGTTTTGCTCAGGTTGGTGGTGGAACACTTCCAGATCTAAGACTTGAAAGTTTTGCTGTTTGCATTGTGCCGTGTGCTGAAGATAATAGATTTGCTGGAAAAATATTTAAAAAGCTTTTAAGATTGGAACGTCCAATTCTTGGTGTTTTGCGAGAAGGAAATTTCCTTTTAGATGTTTTCACGATTTTTGAAGAAGATATTCCTTATATCGCTGGAGCTTTAAAAAAGATTATCAATTAATAGAGAAGTGAAATCATTAACGAATTCTTATATTAATATTTATAAGAATTTTCATCAAATTTCGACTGGTTTTTACCACAAATATTCAGGTAAATATTTCCATTAATTTCTTATAAAAATAATTATTAATGACAAATTATTTATTTTATAACTTTAATTGACAGAATAATCTAAATTTAAATTCTAAATCTCAAAAAAGTAAAAATGGAGGAGAACTTATGCGAGTGCTCAAGTTATCCAAAAAGGATGAGAATAAGCTTTATGATGTATTGATAAAATTCGGTGAAGTTTGGGCTCCAGTACCCAAAGGTTCACGTTATGTGTTTGATAAGATCGAGAAAAAAGAAGACCTTATTATGTACAACGAATTCATTCGCACAATACTTCCCATAAAGAAATTTCTCATGCCGCAGGAACTTAACATTTTGAATTTCAAACCATCAAAATATGAAAAACCAAAAGTTGATATTCCCACAAGAGTTATTGTCGGGGTTCCACCTTGTGAAATTCATGCATTAAATATCCTCGATAAATTCTACACAACCGATTTTGTTGATAATTATTACATGGAACGAAGAGAAAAAGTGATTATCATTGGAAAATCAAGTTTACCGGATGAATATCTTTTTTCCCATAAGACAAATACAAGCATTGTAGAAGAGGGATATGACCTGTTTTTTATCGATCTTGGAGATTATTATCTGGTCTGGGTAGGTTCGGAAAAAGGTGATGATATTGTCAGGTTAGGTTCCGATATTTTCAGCGAGGATGTACCTGTCGATGTAGCAAAAGATTTTGTGGCGTATCGAGAAAAGAGAAGAAAGGCTTTCACCAAAGATATTGATCTTGAGGGAGTTACGGATTTAATGGAGTTGATGTATGATGCAGATTTCTGGGATGAATTTGGAGAGAAGTGTTTATCATGCGGACAATGTACAATGGTTTGTCCTACCTGCACCTGCTTCAATGTGATAGATGAGATTGAATTAAACAAAGATGAAGGTCACAGGAGAAGATACTGGGATTCATGTATGTTCAAAGATTATTCTCTGGTTGCCGGTCAACATAATTTCAGAGAATCCAGGGCAGAGCGTCTTAAGCTTTGGTATACTCATAAGTTAAAAGCATTTATAGGTCATTTTGGCTCACCAAGTTGTGTGGGTTGTGGTAGATGTATAATTACATGTCCTGTAGATATCAATGTCGAGACCGTTGTTGAGAAATTAAAAGGTTAGAGGAGAAATAGATGAAATACGAATATAAAAAAGGACCTGAATTATACACACCCATCATGATGCGAATTATCAGTAAGAGAGATTTGACTCCGGATGTCAGATTTTTTCAGATAGTTCCTAAAGAAGAATTCAAGCATTTAGACTTGGATTACAAGCCGGGACAGTTCATGATGCTCTCACTTTTTGGTTCAGGTGAAGCGCCTTTTTCCATATCATCATCACCAACGAGAAAGGGGATTTTTGAATTTGCCATCAGAAAAACCGGCAAAATCACCAACAAAATATTTGAACTTAAAGATGGTGATCAGTTAGGTCTTCGCGGTCCATTTGGTAATGGATTTCCCATAGAGAAAATGTTAGGTAAAGATATTGTCATAGTAGCAGGTGGATTGGGTGCAGCTCCTTTGCGTTCCTTACTTCTCTACATTTTGGATAACAGGGAATTATTCGGCAGATTGATTTATTTATATGGAGCAAAAAATCCGCAGGAGATGCTTTATCGTCCGGATTTCTTTGAGATGTTGGAATCAGATCAGTTAGAACTCTATCTTACAGTAGATAAAGGCAATGAAGGATTTGAGGATAAGATCGAAGAAGGCATGGTTACTCATTTATTCAAATATGTGAATGATATTGATCCTAAAAATACGATTGCTTGTGTTTGTGGTCCTCCGGTTATGTATAAATTTGTGGTGAATGAAATTCTCAAGTATAATCTTGAAAAGCACAATATTTTAGTGAATCTTGAGCGAAGAATGAAGTGCGGAACAGGTAAATGTGGTCACTGCATTATTGATTATCGCTATACTTGCATTGATGGTCCTGTTTTCACTTATTGGGATGTAATTCATATGCGAGAGTTAATTTAGGAGGGCATGATGAAAAAGAAACCCACATTAGGAATTTATGGTTTTACAGGCTGTGCCGGTTGTCAGCTTTCCCTGTTGGATTGTGAAGATGAACTAATAGATTTATTCTCAGCAGCAGATATTAAAGTTTTTTATGAAGCCATGAGCAATAATGATGATGAAGCTCTGGTTGATATTGCATTGGTGGAAGGTTCGATAAATACTAACAAACAACTCGATGAGTTAAAAGAAATTCGTGAAAAGGCAAAGGTTTTAGTAGCTTTTGGTTCTTGTGCAAATCATGGTTGTGTGCAGGCAATGGCTCTGGGAGATGGTAAATGGGAACAGAGATTCAAGCAGGTTTATGGAGATGCGAAATTCACAGTTGCTATTCCCAGAGAAGCTCAACCGATTCATAAGTTTGTGAAGGTCGATGCTTTTATTCCGGGTTGTCCACCCAGCAAAATTCAGATGCTGCGAGCTATAACTCAGTTATTATTTGGAAACAAACCCACTTATACAAATTCACCTGTTTGCCTGGAATGCAAATTCAGAGAAAATGAGTGTCTTCTGAATGACGGCAAGTTGTGTTTAGGACCATTAACTATGGGAGGTTGCACTGCTCCATGTCCTACACATAATACACCTTGTATCGGTTGTTGGGGAATTATCGAAGAAGCTAATCATATTGCAGAGCTGAAATTGCTAAAAGAAAAAGGTTTTAAAACAGAGGAAATTATTAGAAGATTCCGGATGTTTGGTGGCAGTGAGATTGTGGAAAAGATTGAGAAACTTTTGGAGGTAGCAAAATGAAGAAGATAATCGAGGTTAAACATCTGGCAAGAGTTGAAGGTGATGGCGGCATCTACGTCGAGATAGAAAACGATCAGGTCAAAAAAGTTCAAATGAACATCTTTGAAGGACCACGATTGATAGAAGCTCTTGCTATTGGTAAATTACCGGAAGAAGTTATTTCTTTCACTCCCAGGATTTGTGCTATCTGCACGGTTTCCCATAAAAATGTTGCTATCAGAAGTATAGAAAGAGCCTTAAAATATAAAGAAGATAAGAAAACTTATTTTGCTCGTGAGTTGATGCATTTGGGAGAGATTATCGAAAGTCATTCTCTTCATGTTTTTGCACTAGCTCTTCCGGATTATCTGGGCTATCCGAATGTTATTGCCATGGTAGATAAATATGAAGACGTTGTAAAACAAGCTTTGAACCTGAAAAAATTCGGTAATAAAGTGATGCAGATTTTAAATGGCAAATATATTCACGGAGAAAATGCAACTGCCGGTGGATTCGGTAAATTCCCCACGGAAAAGGAACTCCTGGAAATCAAAAAAGAAGCTGAAGAACTTTTACCATTCTCAATTGCTGCTACCGATATTGTAGGTGTTTTGGAACTTCCGGACTATCTGGAAGAAGAAACTGTGTTTATCTGCTGCAATCCTGCTGATAATAAATTTGGATTCTGGGGAGATGAGCTTATTTTCTCCAATGGAAAGGTAATCCCTTCTAAAAAATATAAAGAGAATCTAATAGAAAGAACAGTGCCGCATTCTTTTGCAAAAAGGTCACTTTACAAAGGCAAACCTTTCACGGTTGGTGCTTTGGCAAGACTTAACTGTATTGGCGACAGGTTGAAGAAAGAAGCAGGAAAGAAATATAAAAAATACAAAAATCCACGCTGGCTGAAAAATCCGTTATTCAATAACCTGGCTCAAACAATTGAAATGATCTACTGTCTTGAAAGGATTCCGGAACTGGTTGATATTCTGCTTAAACTTCCCACACCTGAATTTGAAAAACCTGCTAAAAAGAGAGGTAGGGGAGTGGGAACTGTGGAAGCTCCGCGGGGACTTTTAGTTCACGATTACAGCTTTGAAGATGGTTATGTTACAAATGCGAACATCATCACGCCTACAGCCTACAATCTTGATGACATTGAAAAGTATTTTAAGAACTCTGCTTTTAACTTGAATAAAGCAGGCAAAAATGAAGATGAGATTGCCTTTGAACTTGAGAAAATTGTGCGAGCTTATGATCCCTGTATTAGCTGTGCTACCCATCTTGTTAAAGTAGTAAAAAAATAGTGTGAATAAAAATTTGAAATTAAAGAGGTGATGATTTATTTCATTATCTCTTTTTTTATGCATTCCAACGTAGGAGAGCTTGTATGAAAACAGATGAAATGCTAAATATTTTCTCAACCCCCTCTAACTCCCCCTATTTAGGGGGAGAATCTATCTCCTTTTGTTCCAAGCAGTTACCTTCCCCTTCGATATCTTCTTGTTCCCATGCTCCTGCGTGGGAACATTTTGAACTACGACGCTGAGCGTCAAATTATGCATTCCAACGCGGGAGCATTGGAACGAGAGTGGAGTATAATAGGGTAATTTCAAATGAAATTTGAAGATTTTATCAAAGATATTTTCCAAAAATATAAAGAAGAAGAAATCTATTTTATCGGTCTTGGAAATCCATATCGAAGCGACGATGGTGTAGGTATCGAATTTATTTCAAAGATAAAAAATTACTTTCAGAATGCTTTCACAGAATTTGATAATATAACTGAAATTGTCTTGAATCTATGTAATAATAATGAAAAAGGTCTGGTTGTTTTTGTTGATAGTTCAGATTTTCAAGCAGAAGCAGGTGAGGTTAAAATTGCTGTTTACGATGAAATTGAAGATTTCGGAAAACACTTTCACAAAATACCTTTGAAGTTATACATGAAATTGCTCCAAAAAGCAGGTAAGCAAACTTTTCTTATTGCCATCCAACCGGAAAGCATCAAAGAAATAAATGAACCGGAGTTAAGTAGCACAGTTAAAGCAAGCTTGAATTTTATCATTAAACAATTCATCTGAAGAAATTCAATTTCTTAATTTGACAAAACTATCTCAATTTTTTTTTTCAAATTCATGAAAGATAATCTTGAAAAGAGAATTTATACTTATTCTACTTTTTTGGAAAAAAAGTTTGGCAGAAAGGTATTTCGAGTAGGATTGAGCACTGGCATAAAATGCCCGAACAGGATACAAAACAGAGGGTGCATTTTCTGCAATCCCGAGACTTTTACAGGAGAATATCAATCTCAGAATTTAAGTATTGAAAAACAACTTGAGGATGCCATTCCCAGAATAAAAAAGAGTTGCGGAGATGTCGGTTTTATGGCATATTTTCAGGATGAAACTTCTACTGCCGGAGATATTGAATTCTTACGAAGTAAATTTTCTCAAGCTTTATCTCATCCGGAAATATTGGGTTTGATTGTATCCACACGACCGGATTTCGTGAATGCTGAAATCGTGGAAATGTTGCAGTCTTTTCCAGTGCCTGTTACAATCGAAATTGGAATGCAATCTATTCATGATAAAAGCTTAAATTTTCTCAATCGTAATCACGATTTTTTGCAAACCCAAAAAGCAATTGAACTTTGTGGTGAAGCAGGTTTGGATGTGGGAGTTCACCTGATAATCGGAATTCCGAATGAGAGTTTTGATGATATGCTGCAAACCATAAAATATGTTTCTTCCAACGTCTTTATCAAACAGGTTAAATTCCATAATCTGGTTGTTTATAAAAATACAAAACTGGCTGAAATGAAAAATATTAATTCACTTTCCATTGATGAATACAT
>JAUWNO010000226.1 GCA_030612605.1 Armatimonadota bacterium | reverse complement strand
TTTCTTCATCAAGAACCATAATTTCATTTTGGTTTATTTCGGCAACTGCAAGAAATCTACCGTTTTGGAAACTTACGATTTCTTCTTTCTTAAGATTGATCATGGGAAAATCAGGCAAAATATATGCGATGGAATGGAGATGTTTTTTCCAGTTTTCCTGTGTAAGTTCTTCCAGTTTGATAGAATTCCGGATATTCAGTTTTCCGATTTTCGTGCGTCTTAATTCCCAGGTTAAGGCAATTTCTCCTAATTTTTCTGCAAATGTTTCACTTAAAACCCGGATGTATGTACCTTTACTGACAAGTGTTTTATACAAAATAAAAGGATGTTCATATTTGAAAATTTCAAAATTCATTATTTTTATTGGACGTGCTTTCAAATTAATTTCTTCATCCTTCCGAGCAAGTTCGTAAGCGCGTTTGCCATCAATTTTAATAGCAGAAAACTGGGGAGGGATTTGCTCAGAAATACTCAGAATATCCGGAATAATTTGTTTTAATTCATCAATTTTGAATTCCGGGATTTCTTTTTCTTCCATGATTTTTCCGGTTTTATCACCTGTATCAGTTTTGATTCCGAGTTTCATTGTAACGATGTATTCTTTATTTTTTGCGGAAAGTTTATCTGCTATTCTTGTGGCTTTTCCGATACAGACAGGGAGGAGACCGCTGGCAAAAGGATCGAGAGTTCCGGTGTGACCCACCTTTCTGATGTTAGTGATTTTCCTGATTTTTTTTACGACATCAAACGAGGTTATTCCTGCAGGTTTATCGATCAGTAAGATGCCGAATTCATTCATCAAAGTTGTTCTCCGATTTCTTTTAAGATCATTTTTTGAATATCTTCCAGACTTCCTTTGAGTTTGCAACCGGATGCATTTTTATGACCACCACCATCGAATTTTGATGCAATAATATTTACATTTACGAATTTAGAACGAAGATGAAGTTGATATCTTTTTTCTCCGATTTCTTTGAAATAAACAGCAACTTTCAAATTTTTTATGCCTTTAATCCAGCGAGTCAAGCCAGAAGTTACTCCATTATTAAGGTTATTTCGTTTCAGCATTTCCAGGGTTGAGTGCATAAACAGGATTTCATCATCGTTAAAAGTTTCGATCGTTGAGAGCACTTCACCGACAAATTTCATTTCGGGAATGGTTCTATCAAGCAGGTATTTCTTGGCAATTTTTCCGGGTTCCAATCCCAGTTCCATCAGCCTGGAACAGATTCTGAAGGTTTCCGAACTTGTATTTGAATTCATGAAATTATCTGTGTCATTTAAGATTGTTATGTAAATCGCTTCGGAAATAAATTTTTGAGATGTGAGAGGAAAATGTTTTATCTCATGCTCAAACATTTGAAAAACAATTTCTCCAATACTGGCAAATTTAGTATCAATAAAAGAGTATGCTTCAGGAATTATCTTGGATTCAATATGATGATCGATCGCAATTATTTTTTTCGCTTTGGCAATTAAAGGTGCACATTTTCCGATTCGGCTTTCTTCATGACAATCAACAATGATAAGTAGTTCAAATCCTATGTTTTCCGAAAATAAAATATAATGGTTTTTATTATCCAGGAAAGTGTATTTATTGCCAACCGGTTCTTCCAAAATAATTTCTGCTTTATGGTTTTTGATTTTGAATATTTCCTGTAAAGTTAGAGCCGAGTAATAACCGTCACCATCCGGTTCTACATGAGTTACAATTCCAATAGATGAATAAGAATCGATTGCTTCAAGGAGCGTTTTTTTAAGTTCGGAAATTGTAGATAAATTCATATTTATTTCTCTTTTTCAGCGTGGATTTTAGCAAATATCTTATCAATATTTCGAGCATTATTTTCTAAGTCATCATGCAGGAAAATCAATTCTGGAATTTGACGTAGAAACTTTGCTGCAGCAATTTCCTTTTTGATAAATCCTGAGCTTTTTGTTAAGGTCTCCAAAACATTTTGAGGAGATTTTTCTCCTAGAAAAGTGAAATAGATTTTTGCATGTGAAATATCATTTGAAAGCTTTACAGCACTGATACTGACCCACTCCAGGTTTTTATCTCGCAATTTATAAGTTACAATATTATTTATAAATTTAAGGAGTTCTTTTTCAAGCCTTTGAATTCGAATTCTTACCATAATTCATCTCCGATTGTTGCTGATTCTGCTCGTTCACAAATTGCATTTGGGAATGCAATTTTTTGAAAAGTTTTACTTTGATTCATTTAGGTTTTAGTTTCATCCCAACCCTGAAAGAAACAAATAACAAATAAATTCCAAATTTCAATCACCAAATCTCCAAGTTATAACTCCAACCGTTCCGAAGGTTCACAAGAAAGAAACCCTCTGTATGAAACCGTTCGAAAGGTTTTCAATCACCAAATCTCCAAGTTATAACTCCAAACGTTCCGAAGTTTAATTTTGTATGAATTTCTCTGGGAAGCTTCGGAAAGTGAATTTCGTTATTATTGATTAATGTTGAAAACTTCCCAAATTATTAAAATTTGGTAAGTTTTTAATCCGTGCAGATCCGTGAAATCTGTGAGCCATTTATTTTTACAATTTTCTGGATATTTCTTCGATAATATAAGCTTCGATCACATCATTTTCTTTGATGTCATTATATCCTTCGATGCCAATTCCGCATTCTGTTCCGGCTTTCATCTCAGTAACTTCTTCAGCATAATGTTTCAAAGATGAAAGTGTGCCCTCAAGAATCATGATTTCATTGCGATACAACCGGATTTTTGCTGTATTTATTACCGAACCTTTTTCAATATGACAACCGGCAATTGTTCCCACTTTTTTGATTTTAAAGATTTGTTTAACCACAGCAGAACCAAGAAATTTTTCTCTAAGTTCAGGAGCTAACATTCCTTCCAATGAGAGTTGGATATCTTCTATTGCTTCATAAATTACCTGATAGGTTTTAATTTCGACTTTTTCATCTTCTGCCAGCTTTTTAGCAGCACTATTCGTCCTCACATGAAAACCGATGATAATCGCATCGGAAGCTGAAGCAAGGCTGACATCAGCTTCGTTTATCCCGCCCACAGCTTTGTGAATAATGTTCACTTTAACTTCATCTGTGCTGAGTTTCTGGAAGGAATCGCAAAGTGCTTCCACAGAACCATCCGTATCTGCTTTTACGATCATCTTGATCTCGGAAATTCCTTTTTCCTTTATTTTTTGGAAAAGATTATCCAAACTGGTTTTGCCGTGATATTTTTCTCTCTCCTGCCGGATGTGCATTCGTTCAGTACTGATCTGACGTGCAGTTTTTTCATTTTCAACTTGGTTGATAATATCTCCTGCTTTTGGTACGCCATTCAATCCATAAAGAATTGCAACATCAGAAGGAAAAATCTCTTTTAATTCATTACCACGCTCATCTTCCATTTTTCTTACCCGTCCGAAAGTAGCACCGCAAACAATATTATCACCTTTATGCAAAGTTCCTTCCTGAAGCAGGATCGTAACAATTGTTCCCATACGCTGATCTTTTTTAGATTCAACTACAAAACCTTTCCCGGAAATAGCTTGAGGAGCTTTAAACTCCAGCATTTCTGCTGAAAGAAGGATTGTATCGAGCAGATCATTAATTCCTTCACCTGTGAGAGCTGAACATTTGATCCATAATACTTCACCGCCATAACCTTCCAACATCAGGTTTTGCTTCATCAAATCATTAATAGTTCTTTCAATATTTGCATCTTTCAGGTCGATTTTATTAAGGGCTACGATGATTGGAACACTTGCAGCTTTGGCATGATCAATAGCTTCAATGGTTTGAGGTTTGACGCTTTCATTGGCAGCAACCACAATTATGGCAATATCAGTTACATTTGCTCCGCGAGCTCTCATCGCTGTAAAAGCTTCGTGACCGGGAGTATCAAGAAATGAGATTTTTTTATCGTTATATTCAACCTGGTAAGCACCGATATGTTGAGTGATACCACCGTGTTCTCCGGCGATAATATTGGTGGAGCGAATACGGTCTAAGATGGAGGTTTTACCATGGTCAACATGACCCATGATTGTAACAACTGGTGGTCTGGGCAATTTTTCCAGATCCGATCTTTCTTCTGTTTTTTCTTCTAAAATATCAGTTCCGTATTCATCCTGGAATTCAACCTCAAATTCAAATTCGTCACAAATCATCTCCAATGATTCTTTATCTAATCTTTGATTGATGGTTACCATCAATCCCATTGCAAAGAATTTCGTGATGATTTCAGTGGCGGAAACATTCATGATTTTTGCCAATTCACTCACAGACGTGAATTCGCTGATAACAATTGTAGATTCTCCTTGAACTTGTTCTTTTTCATCTTTTTTATATTTTCTTGTTTTCTTAGTATAAGAAAGAGTTTTTTTGATGTTTTTAGAAATTTCTGCTTCTTCCGATTCTGAAGGTAAGAATTTTTTCTTTTTCCCACCTTTTTTAAATTGTTTAAGTTTTGCTTTGAGGTGTTTATCTTTTTCTTCATAAGATGTTTCTTTTTTCTTTTTGAGATCTTTAAACTTGGTTTCTAAGATTTTTTCCGGTTGTTCCGGAAGTTTTTTTTCAGTTGATTTTCGTAATGCAGGCTTTCGTTTGCCTTCATAGGTGCC
>JAUWNO010000254.1 GCA_030612605.1 Armatimonadota bacterium | reverse complement strand
GAATTTCTTTGAGCCTGCCTTTGTAAATGTGATCGAAACATAAGGACCCTGGTTTTTAGGAGAATAACCCTGACCAATTTTCACGGAAGCTTTTTCCAGGTATTGACCGGTTATTTCAGCTTTTTCATGCAGGAAAAATATTCTGCGAGGAGCATACATATCTTTTCTATCTTCTTTACCAACAGCGATTTGAATTCCGGATGGAATGTGTTTTAAGAATTCTTTATCTTTCAAGAGTTCCTTGAAAAAGGCAATATCTTTAAAGGCGATATAGCCAGAAATATCATCGTGAGAAATCAAGTTTGAAAAAGTGCTGCCGATTTCTTCTTTTTCCTCATCAGTTTCAATTTCCTCTGTTTCCAGAATATCTGTGGCAGCTTCATCTTCAATCGCTTTAAATTTTTCCAGTTCAGGATAATTATCGATATTCTCATCGAAGTATTTGTTTAGATTGTCTAAAGTATTATTGATTTTATCATCATTTGCCAGAAGTTTAAATTCCAGCAGAGCAGTCTTTCCGATTAGATTTTTTGCTCTGGTAGGGTCTTTCAAACCGGGAAGTTGGATAATAATCCTGTTATTGCTGACTCTTTGGATTGATGGTTCGGAAACACCAAACTGGTCGATACGGTTCCTGATGATCTCTAAAGCGGTTTTAACTGCATCTTCTTTCTCTTTTTCCGAAATTTGCAGTTCGGAATAATCAACTTCCAGAAGAATTTGCGAACCACCTTGAAGGTCTAATCCCAGCTTTAGCCGCTTTTCAGTCCAGAATTCAGGAAGATTGGGAATAATCAGAGGAGCAATAAAATATGCTGTCACGATTAGAACAACAGCGATAATTAAACCCCGAAGCTTTCTATTTTTCATAAGATTAAACTCCTTAATATCTTAGATAAGAATTATTTTTAGGATATTCAAAAGATTTTTTATGACTCCATCAGTCAAGAATTTTGTCCCACGTTTTTAAAACCGATTTCTTTTTCATCCGGTTTTCCGGGAATTTTAATTTCACCGTGCTGTTTTTCAAAATTTTCCACATTCCTCTCTAAAATCTTTAAAAGCTGTTTTGCATGCTGAGGAGTTGTAAAAATCCTGCTGTAAATTTTTGCGCCGGGAATTCCTGGTACAATCCTGCCGAAATCAATAATAAATTCTGAGGGTGAATTGGTGATCATAAAGAAATTTGAATATACTCCTTCACCAACTTTTTCATCCAATTTTACATTAATTTTTTTTGGTGTAGTATTACTCACAAGATGCTCCTTTATTCTTATATTTTTGGATATTTCTCTTATCCTGTTTCTTTTTCCTTTTTTCCAGATCATTTTTTTTTACCACAAAGGCACTAAGTCACAAAGATTTTTTTTATCCACGAATTACACCCCGATACAGTAAGTCTTCCTTACGGGGCAGGCGAATTTCACAAATTATTATTTAGTTTTTTTTACGCTGATGCATTATGATTTAATATGATTTTCATTTAATTCTCCACAAAGTTGTATTTCTTATCTGTGACTATCCGTAACATCCGTGTCATCCGCGTTCTATTTTTGCCACAGACTTTCACAGACAAGCACTGACTTCTTCCTTCATCATTCCTTGTTGGATATTGGATATTCATTTTACGTTATTTTTTCCTGTCAATCCTGTTTATCCTGTCAATTTTATCCGTGCGAATTCGTAACATCTGTGTCATCCGTGTTCTATCTCTTCTTTAAAGCTTGTTCCACGCATTCAGGAATCAGGTCTTTTATACTTCCACCTAAATCCACGATTTGACGAACCATGGTTGAACTTAGATACAAAAATTTATTATCCGGCACAAAGAAAACTGTTTCAACTTCTGGTTGAAGTTTCTTATTCATCAAAGCAAGAGATAATTCATACTCAAAATCTGAAACAGCTCGCAGACCGCGAATCATGGCAACTGCTCCAGCTTTCCTGGCAAAATCTACTACCAATCCGGTGAATTTCACAACTTTTATTTTGGGAAGATGTTCAGTGGATTTCCTGCAAAGCTCCAATCTTTCTTCCAAACTGAAAAATGTTTTTTTCCCTGTATCTCCGGCAACAGCCAGGATAATTTCGTCGAATACTTTTGATGCTTTTTTCAGAACATCGATGTGACCATTTGTAATAGGATCGAAAGTTCCGGGACAAATAGCTGTTTTCATTTTTTACCCCTTTTTAGAACACAGATGACACGGATGCTACGGATTTGCACGGATAATATTTATTTTTTAAATCTAACATGTTATTATTTTATAAATTTATTATCCATGATTTTTTAAACTTAACAAGTTTCCAAAACTTGTTAAGTTTTAGTTCTAATAAGCTTTTTTCATAATTCATCATATTTTATCTGCGTTTATCTGCGTCTTTTTCTTTTCTGTGACTATCCGTAACATCCGTGTCATCCGTGTTCTACTTTCTGCCACCCCGAGACAGTCATATTTCCTTACGGGGCAGGCAGACTTTCACAGACAAGCACTGACTTTTTTACCACAGAGCACACGGAGAGCACAGAGATTAATATTCAATCTTCAATATTAAATATTCAATTTTATTAATTTCCTTGCCTGCCCTGTGTAATCTTCTTTTTCTTTTATTACACTGGGGTTGGATATTGGATATTCATTTTTTCCTCTTTTTTGATCCACGAATTACACGAATTTTCACAAATTATTATTTAGGCTTTATTTTTTTGCAACAAAGACACAAAGTTGTATTTCTTATCTGTGACTATCCGTTACATCCGTGTCATCAGCGTTCTAATTCCTCAATCTCTTTAGGAATACTTTCAGAAAGATTCTTGTATCCATCCTTTGTAACCAGAATATCATCTTCAATGCGGACACCGATACCTTCTTCAGGAATATAAATTCCCGGCTCGATTGTTATCACATTTCCAACTTCTAAAACCGAATCCCTTTTTCCGATATCATGAGTATCCATTCCCAGGTGGTGACCGATGCTGTGCATATAATATTTTTTGTACTCTTTATCCTCTTTGATCAAATTCAATCGTTTCAAAGATTCTGTAATCAATTCAACAGTTTTTTTATTTAATTCCGGAAATCCGATTCCCGGTTTTATCATTTTTATCATTTCTTTTTGGATATTCAAAACTTCTTCATAAACTGCTTTTTGCCTTACAGTAAATTTTCCTGAAACCGGAAAAGTCCGGGAAATATCTGCACTATAATTATTGCAGGAAGCTCCCACATCCAGAAGAACAAGGTCATCTTTACCAATTTTTGAATTGTTACTTTCATAATGAAGAGTTGCGGCATTTTTCCCAGCAGCAATAATGGATTTGAAACCCAGATGTTTTAGTCCTGCTTTTGTGACTTCATAATTCAACATTGCTTCTAATTCAAATTCCATCATTCCGGCTTTGGCTTTTTTATAAATTTGTTTAATTCCTTTTCCTGTAATATCTATGGCTTTCTGGATTTGTTTGATTTCCCATTTTTCTTTGATAGTTCTGAGCGGAAGTATTATCTCCGATAGATCATCAAACAATATTTTAGGGAATCTATCTCTGATCTGTCTGACAAAACTCTGCTCTTTATTTAAGGGAGAATTCAAAGAAGTCTGGATATTATTTAGATAGCATTTTTTTGTGAAATTTAATCTTAAATCTACATTTCTCTCAAACTCATCTAAATATAATACTTTTTCAATTCCACTTTTCTGTTTTGCTTCTGCGAGCGACATCTTTTTCCCTTCCCAGACCTCTCTTTCGGGAATTCCTCTTTCGATAAAAATTTTATAAAGATGTTTATCTTTACTCTTACCTAAAACTAAAACAGCATTTGGAATTTGCAATCCTGTTAAATATAGAAAATTATTATTCTGGAGAAAATAATGCGGATATGATGGTTCTGAAGCAGCAAAAACAAAAAGCATCTCGTCTTTCTTTAATTGTTTTGCTAATTTTTCTCTTCTTTTTTTCAACATCTGTGTATTCACTTTCAAACTCCTATTTTCATTCTAATTTTTTCAGTTTAAAACATGAATTTCAAATCTTTGAAATCAAAATTTTTATGTCTCTTATCAGTCAA
>JAUWNO010000127.1 GCA_030612605.1 Armatimonadota bacterium | reverse complement strand
GTAATACCGTTATTTTCCGTATTTTCGATTATCGGCAGTCCGAAAGCTGCGGTTTTACCTGTTCCGGTTTGTGCCTGTCCGATGATATCTTTTTCGTTTTTTAAAAGTATAGGTATTGTTAAAGTTTGAATTGGGGAAGGCTTTTCAAATCCTTTTTTTTTGATAACTTCCAAAATTTCATCTGAAAGTCCCAGTTTATCAAAGTTATTTATTTTATCCATATTATTCCTTATTTTTTATCTTTTGGATTAATCAAAATTAGACAGTATGATTGTCAAATTATTATTTTTTATTGACAAGATAATGAGAAAAATTGCTTTTTTGGTCAGTATTAATTTAGAGGTTATATGAAAAAATCTTTCTTATTTATTTTTGTATTTCTTACATTTTATAACATTCTATTTTCTCAAAATAAAATTGACAGTCTTGAAATAAAACTCCTTGAAGTAAATAGTCAGGAAAAAATTGAGACGTTAAATGAATTAGCAAAAGCTTACTGCTCAATATCACCGCAAAAGACAATAGAGTATGGTCAACAAGCTTTAGTATTATCACAGAAATTAGGTTACAAAGAAGGGAAAGCTATATCCTTAAAAAATATCGGAATCGGGAATTATTATTTAAGCAATTACGATATATCTTTGGAATACTATTTAAATTCATTGAAAATTATGGAAGAGATGGAAGATAAAGAAGGCATAGGTACTATTTTAAATAATATTGCTATAATTTATTGGAAATTAAACAATTTCGAAAAAGCATTAAAAACATATAGTGAAGCATCAATAATAATGGAAGAAATTGAAAATAGAGAGGGCATTGCAAGGTCACTCAATAATATCGGACTTATTTATATGACATTAGAAGTTTATGATAAAGCCTTAGAAAACTATCTAAAAGCATTGCAAATTATGAAAGAAGTTGGCGATAAAAATAATATTGCCTATTGTTTAAATAATATTGGAATTATTTATTGGTATTTAGAAAATTATGATAAATCTTTAGAATACTACCTGGAATCATTAAAAATTAATGAAGAAATTGGCAATAAATATGGTATCACAGGAAGTAAAAAGAATATAGGAGGAATTTATTTAAAACTGAATAATTTTGATAAATCTTTGGAATATCTTTTAGAAGGATTAAAATTAGCCAAAGAAATAAAAGCTAAAGACTTAATTCAAAGTTTCTACGCTACTCTCTATGAGTTATTTTTTAGAGACGAAAATTATCAAGAAGCTCTTGAATATCATAGACTTTATTTTGCGATCAAAGACAGTATATTCACTGTAGAAAACAGTGAAAAAATAGCGGAGATGCAGATAAAATATGATACAGAAGAGAAAGAAAAAGAGAACGAGTTGTTACGTAAGAGTAATGAAATCCAAGGATTAAAGATAAAGCGACAGGAAAATCTTCGCAATTCACTTATAGCTATTTCAATATTAATTTTAATATTAGCTTTTGTAATTTACGAACGATATCAAGTTAATCAGAGAGCTAATAAAAATTTGAATGAGAAAAACATCCAGATCAAGAAATCGAACACTGAACTTAATAAAAAGAATGAACAGATAACCAAGCAAAAGGAGCAGCTTGACGATGCATTAATAGAACTGAAAGAATTGAACATTAATCTGGAGAAAAGAGTAGAAGAAGCTGTAGCTGAAATTCGTGAAAAAGAGAATATGCTCATCGCTCAATCACGATTGGCAACTATGGGAGAAATGATCGGCAATATAGCTCATCAATGGCGTCAACCACTTACAGCAGTAGGAATTATTGTGCAAAATTATGAAGACGATTATGAAGCTGGCTTACTTGATATGAAGTACCTGGAAGAACATTCAGATAAGGTAATGGATATTCTGCAACAAATGTCCAGAACAATCGATGATTTCAGGAATTTCTTCAAACCCAACAAGTTGATACAGAAATTTAATATAAATATTATAATCGAAAAAACTATTAGTTTCGTGGAAGCAAGTTTCAGATTGAACTCTATTAAGTTAGAACTCAATTTGGACGAAACCTGCTATATTGAGGGCTTTCCCAATGAATATTCCCAGGTTATATTGAACATCTTAAACAATGCAAAAGATGTTATAAAAGAACGAAACATCAAGATTGAAAACAGAAAAATAATTATGAATTTGTATAAAGAGAATGGTAAGAGCGTTTTAACAATATCTGATACTGGTGGCGGAATTCCCGAAGATATTATGGGTCGCATCTTTGAGCCATATTTCACTACCAAAGATGATGAAACGGGAACAGGACTTGGTTTGTATATGTCCAAAACCATCATTGAAGAAAATATGAAGGGTAAGCTTACAGCAAGAAATACTAGTGATGGTGCTGAATTCAGGATTGAAATCTAACGGGGAGCGGGATTCTTATCTCGTTACTAAGTTGCACTTAGTAACACACTTAGGAGCGAAGTTAAACTTCGCAATAAAAAAGTATTCCCAAGTCCAACTTGGGAACAAGAATAACGAGTTGCGTGTTTCAGAAAGTTAGCGAGAATGAGATCCTTCGTGAGTTCGAGAGTTTAGAATTTCTCAGGGAGACAAACAGTTGTTCAGGGTGCGGGATTTCTCTCCTTTGGAAGTTTTCATCAGTTGCAAAATATGTCTTTTTCTAATATAATAAAATGACAAATCCCTAAGTACTTCTTAGTGTTTTTCGTCTGCTTCATAAGGAATAATGACTGTTTCGAAGTAGCTGAAAAATCTCTTCTTAATTATGCTTGTAATACGCTACTTTCTTATTGACAAATTTATGAAGGTTTAAATTTTTCATTCTAATAAAAAAAGCAAAATATTGACGTAGGAGCAAGATTTGAAAAACATCTTAATAATGGGTGCTGCGGGACAAATCGGTTCTGAACTGGTTCCTGCCATGCGCGAGATTTACGGCAATTCCAATGTAATTGCTTCCGATATCAGAACAGATGTTTCAGAGGTCTTAAAAGAGGGTCCTTTTGAAATCGTAGATTGTCTTGACTCAACAAAAATAAAAGATGTACTTGCAAAGTATAAAATCGACACCGTATATAATCTTGTTGCGCTTCTCTCTGCAGTTGGAGAACAAAACCCACAGCTTTCCTGGAAAATAAATGTCGGTGGATTGATGAATCTCCTTGAACTTGCTCGCGTTCATAAGTTTGCCCTTTTCACTCCCAGTTCCATAGGTGCGTTCGGGCTTTCCACTCCACACGATAATACACCGCAGGATACGATCCAGAGACCCAATTCGATGTATGGTGTTACCAAAGTTTCCGGTGAACTCCTTTGCGATTATTATCATCAGAAATATGGCATTGATACACGCGGAGTTCGCTATCCTGGAATTGTTTCCAATATTACATCTCCGGGTGGTGGAACCACAGATTATGCAGTTGATATCTATTATAAAGCTATTCAAGAAAAGAAATTTACATGCAACCTGAAACCCGGAACTTTCCTGGATATGATGTATATGCCGGATTGCATTCGTGCAGGAATTGAGATAATGGAAGCTGATCCTTCCAAACTTATTCACAGGAATGCTTTCAATGTTGCTGCTATGAGTTTTGAACCGGAAATGATTGCTACCGAGATTCGAAAACATATTCCTGAATTTGAAATGAACTACGAAATTGATGAAATCCGTCAGGCAATTGCAGAAAGCTGGCCCAACAAAATGGATGATACAGCAGCTTTTGAAGAATGGGGCTGGAAACACGAATATGATCTTCCTAAAATGACAGAAGATATGCTGAATGTGCTTTCAGGAAAATTAGAAATTTAAAATTAGAAATGATAAATTACAGATTACTTTATTTTTCAATACTTCTTGGTATAAAAACTCTGTGTTCTCTGCCTGCCAAGTCTAAGCATTGCGAAGACTGGTGCCTTTGTGGTGAATAAATAAATGATTAATGGAAAACCTTTGTGTCTTAGTGCCTTTGTGGTGAATAAATGATCTTTGGAATTGGAATTGATATTATTGAAGTGGAGCGAGTTAAAAAACTCATTTCCAAGAAAGATAAGTATCTTAAAAGAATTTATACTGAAGCTGAAATCGAATATTGTGAAAATTTTAAAAGAAAAGAACAGGAATATGCTGGTCGTTTTTCTGCCAAAGAAGCTTTTTCCAAAGCAATGGGTACGGGAATTAGCCATGGAATAAAATTTAATGAGATTGAAATTATAAATGATAAACTTGGAAAACCGGAAATAATTCTTTCTGGTTTTACAAAAGAATATTTTCAAAAAAAAGGATTGAAAAATATTTTTGTTTCGATCTCTCATTTAAAAGAGTATGCTACAGCGGTTGTAGTGATCGAAATTTAAGATATAGGAGGAATTATGCACACACAAGTATTTGAAACAAAAGTTCTTAAAAATGGTTATTTGAAAATACCGGAAATAAAAAATCTGGTTAATCATAAAGTAAAAGTATTTGTTTTTGAGGAAAATGAAAAAGAAAAAATTACTGTTGAAGAATTTTTAAAAAAATGGACAGGTATTTTGAAAGGTAAGAATCCTGATAAATTAAAATTTGAATATCTGATGGAGAAATATAAATGAAAAGAGTGTTATTGGATACAAATATACTTCTTGATATTGCTTTTAAAAGAGAGCAATTTTGTGAGAATTCGTCAGATGTTCTAAGGAAAATAAAATCGAAAAACTTGAAACTTAATGGATTTATTTCTGCCACAACAATTAAGGATATTTATTATCTCATAGCAAAAGGGGAAAACAAGAGGATTGCATATAATTTTCTTAAAGATATATTAAATATTCTAGATATCACTTCTGTTGATAAAGCTATAATATTTGATGCCTTAAATTCTAAAATAAAAGATTTTGAAGATGCAATCCAGGAAAGTTCTGCTCTCTTAAATGATATTGATATAATCATTACCAGAAATGAAAAGGATTTTAAGAATTCAAGATTAGAAGTTTTGAATCCAAAAGATTTTCTTAAAATTTATTCAAAATAAAAAAAGGAGAATATAAAAAAATGTCACACATTGGCTCTTACGAAGAAAGAATTAAGAACTTTGACTGGTCGATTGCTGAAAAGGAACTCGGTTACAAAGATGGAGATATCCTGAATATCGGCTGGTATTGTTCCGATCGGATCTGTGAGATGGGAAAGGCAGATAAACTTGCTCTCATCTGGGAAGGTCTCGGTGGTGTGGAAAAGAAATATACATTCGATGACATTCGCATAAACAGCAACAAGATCGGTGCTTTCCTGCGAAGTCTGGAAATAAAAAATGAAGACAGAGTTTGTCTTTTTATGGATAAGATTCCTGAACTTTATATTGGATTTCTAGGAGTTCTGAAGATCGGTGCAATTGCTCAACCGCTATTTTCTGCTTTCGGAGACGAATCGCTGCACGTGAGATTGGACAATGCCGAAACAACAGCGATCCTCACACAAAGAAAACATGTGGGTAAAGTTCGTAAACTTATTGAAAAAAGTCCGTATCTTAAGCATGTTATCATCGTAGATCATGACGGAAAGAAACCATTAAAAGAGAGAGAATTAACCTTTGATATGGAAGCTTATGAAGAACCACAGGATTTTGAGTTTTTTCCAACCAAAGCAGAATCCTCGTCAGTTCTTCATTATACTTCTGGAACCACAGGACAGCCCAAAGGTGTGAAACATGTTCATTATTCTCTCATCTCGCAATATCTCACAACCAAGTGGGTTCTCGATCTTCAAGAAGATGATATTTACTGGTGTACTGCAGATCCGGGTTGGGTTACGGGAACTTCTTATGGAATTATCGGTCCCTGGAGTATGGGAATTACTCAATGTGTTTTGGATACTGGATTTTCCGCATCTTCCTGGTATAAGTTCATTCAAAAACACAAAATTACAATGTGGTATTCTGCTCCCACAGCCATTCGTTCTTTGATGAAAGCCGGAGATGATGTTATTAAAGAATATGATCTTTCATCTCTCAGGCATCTGGCAAGTGTGGGTGAACCGCTTAATGCCGAAGCTGTAATCTGGTCTGGAAAAGTATTTGGTCATGAATTCCTTGATACTTACTGGCAGACGGAAACCGGCTCGATAATGCTGACGAATTTCCCTGGTATGAAGATCAAACCAGGCTCGATGGGAAAACCATTTCCCGGAATCACAGCAACTATTCTCGATTCAAAAACATTTGAACCCATTACTGAAACCGGAAAGATTGGTCTTATCGGTTTCAAACCAGACTGGCCTGCAATGATGAGAACTTACTGGAATAATGAAGAAATATACAAATCAAAGTTTAAAAATGGCTGGTATCTGCCCGGTGATAAATCAACTATCGATAAAGACGGTTATTTCTGGTTTGTGGGACGTGATGATGATGTGATAAATACCGGTGGACATCTTGTAAGCCCATTCGAGGTGGAATCTGCACTTCTGGAACATGAAGCGATTGCCGAATCTGCTGTTGTGGCAAAACCTGACGAAGTAAAT
>JAUWNO010000402.1 GCA_030612605.1 Armatimonadota bacterium | reverse complement strand
AAGAAAGATTGCAGTTTTTATCCGGAAAGTAAAAGGTGGTAGCGTTTTTTACCGATGGGTGGGATCAGTTTAATCCCTTATTAAAAGGCTTTAAATAAATACAGATTTAACTCGCTATACTAATGTTCTCATTAATAGCATCGGCAATAGCATCATACCAATTTATTTTATCAGCAATACTATCTTTGATTCTCTGAATTTCATAGGACGTTAATTTTCTTCCTATTTCTTGTTGAGCAACATTCTGTGCATCTACTTTCGACAAAATATAGATAGTTTGATTTTTCATTGAAATTAATTTAGGGGTGAAAAATATTTTCTCGATGCCATTGTATGGAATTTTTATGAGGATGAATTTCTGTTCTTTCGGGTAGAAATATTGTTCCTGCCCTTGATAATATTGAATTTATAACCTCATATTTTTCCATTCGCCCAAAATTATTTGGAAGGTTGTTTGCTTTGGAAGAAAGTTGAATCTTGTAATCATCCAGAAGTGTGAACCAACCTACATCAAAAGCCCAATGATGTATATGACAAAGAGCAACTCCATTCCATAAATCATCTTTACCTTTTAAACTGTTTGGAACAATGTGTGCTGCTTCAACTTCCCAAGAAAAAGAATCCGGCGAGTTTATTTTTAGACCACAAACTGCACATTTGCAATCATATGCTTCTATAACTGCCTGACGAAAACCTCTATTTCTGATTGCAGATTCTCTGGTGATTTTAGCAAATTTCTTTCCTTTATCAAATGGATTATAATTTTCAGGTCTTGCAGTTTCAATAAGTTTCTTTACGATTTTTTGAACCTCAAAAGATTTTGTTGGAAGAAATTCTTTTTGCGTTTGAGGGATATTCAAAAGTTTCAGTGCTTCATCAAAACCATTTTCAGTTAGCATCCATTCTTTCTTGGTTGTAAGAAGAATCGTAGATGTTGGCCTTGAAACTAATTTTTCTTTAGCTAATGAATCAGCAGCACGATAGAGTAAACGATGCCAAAGAGGAGTTTTTACAATTCTATTTTCTTTGCGATAAATCCTTTCTAATACCGCTGTCCTTTGATTTTTTTTCAGATTAAATTCGTCAGCAATTTCATTTACAATTTCCTCTCCTGTAGCAAACTCTTTAATAACTCCATTGTGCTTAAATAGAGTTTTTAGCAAAACATTTTCGACATCTTTTCTCGATGGCATTGCCAAATCTTCAAGCATTTTACTTTCGTAACTCATAATAAGGCTTTGATTATTAGAATGGTTATGCTACTCTTCGGCGTGCGTTAGGGATAGAAGCGAAAATCCTTTTTGCAGCGTTTGCATTGTGTGTTGAGGCAAAAAGATTGAAGCGGATAGCCCGACCCTGACTGTGGGCTGGTTTGTGTGTTTGCAGAGGAAGGGTAACGCCCAAATTAAGAATATTTCTTTTTATACGCTTCGCAACTGTCAAAGTTGTCCCGGAGCCCATAAAAGGGTCAAGAACAGTATTATTTTCTTTTGTGAAAAGTTTAATAAACCATTCTGGAAGCTCTTCCGGGAATGCGGCACTATGATTTTTATTGTTACATTCTGTTGCTAAATGAAGCACATTTGTCGGGTATGCCTTGTCTCTGTCTAACCAGTTTGAAATATTTTTACCAAAACCACTACCAACTTTTGAGTTATCGCGTATTTTGTCAGTTTCAGAAAGATTTTTCAATCTATTTTTGGCCCAGTTTCCCATCGGAACCATTACTTCATCTTGGTACATGTTAAATTTCTTGTCCTTGTTGAATTGAAGAAGCCTTTCCCATGAATCACGAAAACGATTTGGCCATTTTCCAGGGTAAGAATTTTTTTTATGCCAAATAAACTCTTCTGTCCAAAACCAACCCTGTTTACGCATTGCTAAAATTAATTCCATTACGTATGTACTCCTTTCCCCATCAACAACTTTCTCCTTAATGTTAAGTATGAAAGTACCTGTTGGTTTCAATACTCTTAACAACTGTTTAGTAATTGGCAAAAACCACTCAACATACTTGTTAGGGTGAATCCCCCCATAAGTACTTTTTCTCTGGTCGGCATAAGGTGGTGAGGTTACAATTAAGTCAACTGAATTGTCAGGAAGTAATTTTAAATTTTCCTTGCTATCACCCAAATATATGTCTGTAAATATCTCCATTCTTCAATTTCTTTATATCACAAATTTACGAATTTATTGGTTCGGTTTTTTATTCTGTTAAAAAGTTGCCAAATGTCATGATGTTGGTTTTTTAGCCTGAAGCAATAACGGATACGGCTAAAAACTGGCGGGCATTTCAACCCACTTCTGTTTCAACCAGTACCATTGTATATTTCTTGTAATCTGTTTCATATTAGCACTTTCCGCCCGCTTGTTTTTGAGCCGATGTCACCACCCGTTTTTCCACTTATTTAATCATAATGAAATCTGCATTTGGCAATAAGTATTTCATTGTTTTTGACCTGATAAATTAATCGGTGCTCATTATCAATTCTACGAGACCAAAATCCTTTGTATTTATATTTTAAAGGTTCAGGCTTTCCAATTCCAGAAAAAGGATTTCGTGAAATATCTTTC